>JAYVTN010000253.1:0-4948 GCA_043788785.1 Spartobacteria bacterium
GCATTGCTAGCCTCAGCCCGGGGCAACGCCCTGGGATGCGGGCCCCACAGACGGCGGAGCCCAGAAAGGGCACCCTAATCTCAGTTCTAGGGGGTTAGCGCTTATGGGGCGTTGCCCTGGGCTGGAATAGATCAGGCCGTTGGCCTTCCAGATAGGACCGCTTAGCTTTCTGGTCAAGGGACGCGGAGCGACAAGCTCAGCAAGGCTGATACCGAAACGTTGCGCCGTTGCGTACGTTGCGTGAAACCCACCGGCAGCTCCCCTTTTTAGTAGAGGCGAGCGCGCAACTGATGACCTTCACTGGCAAAACGCACCCTGCCGCTATCGAGGAGATCAGCAACGGCCGCGATCGTTTCGCGGGTGTTTTTGCTATAAGAACTCACGGCAGCGATAAGGTCGCCCAAACGGTATTGGGTACGGGTAGTTTTCTTGAGGGACTTCTTCATAGCGTTATAAACTTAGAGCGTTAGACAGGAAAATGGGAGAGCAGGCGTCGATGGATGGTATTGGTAGAAGCATGGGGGAATGCCACCGCCCGGGCATGGTTTGGGCATGGTTTGGGCATGGATTGGGAACTTTGACTCGGCACTTCCCAACCAGGGAGGGCTGAACACTTGCCAACTCTGGGGCTTCCTTTTGCATCTCGCAGGGTTAGACCCTCAAATTCCCGGCAAGTTCAAACAAACCCACATTCCAGGCCGATTTGGCTCGAGAATCGTTGCCAAGGTTTAGCCATGGGATATTTCTTGCCCACCCCATGTCCATTTACCGTCGCGTGCTTGCCTATTATCGGCCCTTCCTGGGACCGACCCTTCTCGCCACGGGTATTTCTTTGGCGTCCATCGCCTTCAACCTACTCAAGCCTTGGCCATTCGCGGTCATCGTGGACCGGATTCTGCCCGCCGCCGCCCGTGGACAGTCCACCATCAGCGCCTATGGGTACTCGCTCCCCGTGGTTGGAAGCATCCTGGGGCTCTGCGCCGCTTTGGTCCTCTTCCACTTCCTGGGCGGCCTTCTCAACATGCTGACCAGTCTCATTTTCGTGAAAGTCGGTCTTCGCACGCTGCTCAAGCTGCGCACCGACCTTTACTCGTATCTCCATTATCTGCCGCTCAAGTTCCACGACGGCCGCCGCAGCGCGGATTCGAGCTTCCGGGTCGCCTATGACTCGCAGTCGTTACAAACGTTTTACAGCAAGGCCACCTTCATCTTCAGCGCGGTGGTCACCATTGGCAGCACGTTCGCAATCATCTGGAGGCTCGATCCCCAGCTTGCGCTGCTCTCGCTCTCCATCGTTCCCTTCATGGTGGGGGCCATCTATTTCTACGCCAAACGCGTCCGTACCGAGTCCACCCTCATCCAGGAGAGCGAAAGTGCCGTTCTCATCCAAGCCCAGGAAGGACTCAGCTCGGTGAAGATGGTCCAAGCCTTTGGCCGCGAAGCCTACGAAATCGAGCAATTCCACGCCCAAGCCCGAGGCAGCTTGGAAGCCAATATGCGGCTGACGGGCACCTCGATGAAGAGTTCGCTGATGGTGAGCACGCTCATGGCCCTGAGTACGGCGGCCATTCTGTATGTGGGCTCCCATCACGTGCTGGAAGGGAGTTTGAGCGTGGGGGCGCTCATCGCGATCTCCACCTATGTGGTGATGCTCTATCAGCCCCTGGAAGCCTTAACCTATCTTGCTTGGGCCCTTGAAGGCGCGGCCGCCGCCGCCCAGCGCTGCTTTGAAGTCTTGGATCGCCCAGACGAAGTCCCCGACTCACCAACGGCCGCCGAGCTCCCGGTTGCCCGCGGCCACATCGTTTTTGAAAACGTCAGTTTCGGGTACACTCCAGAGCGTCCCATATTCACGGGGGTCAATCTCCAGGTGCTTCCGGGCCAAACCGTTGCGTTTGTCGGGGGCACCGGCGCTGGCAAGAGCACCCTGTTAAGCCTGGTGCCGCGGTTTTATGATCCCAGTGAGGGACGTCTACTCTTGGATGGGCAGGATCTGCGGCAGATCACCAAACGCTCGTTACGCAGCCAGATCAGTATCGTCCTGCAGGATACGCTGCTGTTTTCGACGACCATCCGCGAAAACATCGCCTACGGAAAGCCGGAGAGCTCCGAGGAGGCCATCATGCAAGCAGCCAAGCGGGCGCAAGCCCACGAGTTCATCATGGCCCTGCCCGATGGGTACTCCTCCCAGGTGGGCGAACGCGGCAGCCACCTCAGTGTCGGCCAGCGCCAACGGATCGGGATCGCACGGGCTTTCCTCAAGGATGCGCCCATCCTGCTTCTCGATGAGCCCACCAGTGCGTTGGATCCGGGGACCGAGGCTGCCATCATGCACACCATGGAGGAACTCATGCGCGGACGAACCACCTTGATCATCACCCACCGGATCGCCACGGTCCATCATGTCGGGAAGATCGTCGTCCTTGGACCCGGCGGCGTTCTCGAAGAAGGCAGCGGCTCCGAACTCCTTGAGCGGGACGGCGTGTACGCACATCTTTATCGATCAGCGAATCTCGGCGGCCACAGCCCGTCCCTTTCCCTAATAAACACATGAGCAACATCACTCCTGAACGCCGCGTCGAAAGCGATTGGTGGCAGCATCCCATCCCCCCAAACGTATTCTGGGAGGAGGGCCTTTATTTGGAAACCGCCCAGATGTTCCGATTCATGCGCAGCAAAGTGGAACGGGCCGTTGAATTGGGTCGGCACGTGTCATGTTACGCAGGGGTTTCCTTCGCATTGGGCGAGCGGGGCTCTTGCAAGATCGGCGACTTCACGCTCCTCAATGGCGCGTTGATCATGGCCGATGAACGGATCGAGATCGGCTCCCACTGCTTGATCTCATGGAATGTGGGCATTGCCGATTCCGATTTCCATCCCATTGACGCCGCCCAACGGCGCATCGACACCCTGGCACTGGCCCCTTACTACGATAAGCGGCCCCCGCGGCCGGCGCTTACAACCGCCCCGGTCATCATCGGGGACAATGTCTGGATCGGCATGAACGCGGTCATTCTCAAAGGCGTGCACATTGGCGATAACGCGATCGTGGCGGCAGGCGCGGTAGTCAGCCGATCGGTGCCAGCCAATGTCGTCGTAGCCGGGAATCCTGCGGTCATCGTCAAGCAACTGGAGCCCCCTGATCCCAGTCAAATGCCCGTTGCCCCATGAGGCGCAAGCAAATCGTGGTGATGGGGTTCATGGCCGGTTGCCCGATCGCCGGGGTTGTCTGGCAACACATCCACTACATTGTCGGCCTCCAGCGCCTGGGCTATGAGGTTTTCTACATCGAGGACTCGGCCCGGCTGCCTTACGACCCGCTCACGGGGCAAGTCAACGTCAGCTTCGATTATGCTGCCTCCAAACTGGAGGCTCTCGCACGCCAGTTCGGTTTTGAGGAGCGCTGGGCCTTCTGCGCCCGCTATCTTCCAGAGCAAACCTGTGTGGGCATGTCTCGCCAGCGAATCAAGGAGCTTTACCAGTACGCGGATGCGATCCTCAACGTGTGCGGCAGCCAGGAACTCAACGAGGACCTCCTAAAAAGCGAACGCATCATCTACGTGGAAAGCGATCCCGGCGTCGAACAGATCCGGATCGATAACGAGGACCCCTATCCTGTGTACTACCTTTCCCAGCATCACACCCTGTTTAGCTTTGGCGAAAATATTGGCCGCCCAGAGTTCCCGGTCCCACTCCATGAGTTCCAATGGTTCCCTACCCGCCAACCCGTGGTAACCGATTTCTGGAAAACCGATTACCTGCCCCCGGCCGGGGCCGTGTTCACCTCGGTCGCCAACTGGAATACCAGCGGCAAGGACATCGAATGGCGCGGCGACAAATTCCTGTGGAGCAAGTCTCTGGAGTTTCTGCGTTTCATCGAGGCTCCGGCTCTGGCGGGTGAACCTTTCGAGTTGGCGACGATCATCGCGGACGGCACCATTGTGGGACGCTTCGAGGCCAATGGCTGGCGGGTGGCCGATCCCAGCGCCACCAGTATCGACCACAACCGCTACCTGCGTTACCTGCAGACATCCAAAGGCGAGTTCACGGTCGCTAAGGACCAGTACGTGCGGCTGCATACGGGATGGTTCAGCGATCGCTCGGCGTGTTATCTAGCCGCGGGCCGTCCAGTGATCACGCAGCAGACCGGCTTCACCCAGCACTATGGTCACCACGGCGGACTGTTCGCGTTTGAGACCCTGGAGCAGATCCCAGAGGCCGTCCGCGCCATCAACGCCGACTACGCCATGCATTCCAAGGCCGCCTCTGAGATTGCCGCCGAGTATTTCGAAGCCACCAAGGTGCTAAGTCGATTACTGGATACCGCTGGCATTTAAGCTCCCAGCCCCCGAGCCGATGTTGGTGGTTGAGGGGCCTCCCTCAACCTCAAAAACCCTGCGCCCGAGCTCGCTCGCAATTCGACAGACGAAGTCCCATCTCCTCGGCAACTGTTCTTGATGCCGCAATGGGTTGGACGCCCATGCCAGATGGCAGTCAACTTGTCTTTGCCGCTCAATGGGTGGTGCATGCCCGAATCCATAGATTCGGGCCGAAGATTTGAACCAACCGGCTCTCCAACTCGGCGGCGTCGGTGTCCGTTCCCAACACTGCGAACACGGTCGAACCGGACCCGGACATCAACGCGCCCTCGACTTCCGGCTGCTCGCGCAACCAGCGCTTCAACTCTGCCAGCAAAAAATATTTCTCAAACACGGGTCGCTCCAAATCATTGGAAAGCGCTCCCCAAGCAAGCGGCTGCGGCCCGTACCCGAGCCCGGGAATTTCCAGGGACTCTTTCCAATTCTGGTAGGCCCAAGGTGTCGGGACCCCAAATGGCGGCTTAACGAGCAGCAGCGGGAGCCCGCCGGGCATTGGGACGGGGGCAACCTGCTCGCCGCGGCCCCGACATACAGCGGGGGACTCGAAAATGAAGAAAGGCACGTCTGAG
>JAYVTN010000254.1:0-7413 GCA_043788785.1 Spartobacteria bacterium
ACCCCATAAACAGAGGAGGCGCTTTGAGGAACCGTGCTGATGGGGGCTGTGCGCCCCCAAACCCCGCACCGCTCGCCGCGGCAGGCGTTCGGGGGGAACTTCGAGGAGGCTCGCAGCCTCGCAGAGAGGAGGAAAAGACGATTATTTGAGAAAAAACCTTGAATAACTACATGCCTGCGTCTTTGCGTACTTAGCGTGAATCCCACCGGCACACGCCGCTTTTGGCCTTCGGCTCTTAACTCCAATTTTCGCCTGCGCCCGATCCCATCGCCTAACGCTCAGTCCACATCCGTGCGGAACGGCGATGCGGGAATCCCCTCTTTGTTAGCGAGGTTCACATCCGGGACGTTTGCCCAGCCGTAACGGACGGCCTTCGGCTCGGCCACTTCCGCAGCGGAAACCACTACGGTTTTCCCAACGATCTCGGCCGTCGCTGGAACAAATTTGCCGTCCGCTCCCGCAATCGTGAATCCTTTCAAGGCACCGCCGGTGGCAACCAACCCGCTGCCAACATGGGTGAAGCTGACGACCGCCTTGCCACCTTTCGTATCCATGGAGGCATAAAGCGGTCCAGAGAACTCGATCTTCTCGCCATAAGCCAACGCGCGCGCGGCCAAGGCCAGCCGCTGGCCCACGGGCTCCTTGGCAGTCGGGTGGATGTTCTTGGCATCTCCCACATCGGTTGTTACGGCCATCGCGGTGTTCTTCGTCTTGGCTAACGTGAGAAACTGCGCCTCACGGATTTCTGGCGGCTGCCCGTTGAATGGCGCGATCTGCACAAACAAAAATGGGAAATCACCTTGTTTCCACTGCGCCCGCCAATCGGCGATCATGACAGGAAACAGAGTCCGGTACTGGCGGGCCGCGCTCGCATTGGACTCACCTTGGTACCAGATTACCCCCTTGATGCCGAAGGGAACAATGGGCGCGATCATCCCATTGTAGAGGCTCGACGCGGTGCCTGAACCCCCGTTAGGGCTCGCGGGTGGCATCGGCGCACGGCTCGTCGGCTCGGGCTTGGCAGGTGCGGGCTGGCCCGCTTGCTTTGCCTCAGCCGCCGCCGCTGTCCAAGCGGCCAATGCCACTTGGTATCCCTTACCCACTGATTCATCCCAATCTTTTTTGGCCGCCTCGAACTCCACCTGTTTGGGGGCATGGGCCGCCGCGGCAGCCGGGTAATTCGCCAAGTTACTCGCTGCGGTGTCCGCAAAAGCCTTGAGCTCTGGACTGTTTCCAAACCCACCGACGCTCGTCCACGCCTGCGCTGGCGTGCCACCCCACGAGCTGTGGATCATCCCAACCGGCACCCCGAGTTTCTGATAAATGTCGCGCGCAAAAAAGTAGCCGACAGCGGAAAACCGATCAACGGTGGCGGGCGAGCAGACGACCCAGCTCCCTTTGGGCTCGCTCTGCGGGACTGCTGCCGTGGTCCGCGTCACCGTGAACATCCGGATTTTGGCGAAATCTGCTTTAGGCTGCTCTTCCGTGGCGGTGGCAGTTCCACGGAAGCCGAATTCCATGTTTGACTGGCCGGAACAGACCCACACCTCGCCCACCAACACATCCTTCACCGTTACCTTGTTGTCGCCCGCAATGGTCAGCGTGAACGGCCCACCCGCGGTGAGCGGCTTGAGGTCAACCCGCCATTTGCCATCCGCCGCCTTGGTCGTCGCCTTTTGGGTGCCGAGTTCCACGGTCACCGCCTCGCCATCGCGCGCAGTCCCCCAGACCGGCACCGCCTGGCCCCGCTGCAGCACCATGCCATCAGAAAACAATGGGTTCGGACGAACTTCGGCGAATAGCGAGCCGCTTGAGAGCACGGCAACCGCCATCAGCGCAACTGGGGTAGAGCGAGGATTCATGGCCGTGATCAAGCCCATATCGGCGTTTGCTTGTCACTCTATTTCCCTACTAGCTAGCGACTGGTACGCCCTCCGCGTCTCCGCGTGGGAAACACCAAGCCAAAGCCTCCAGGCTCTATTTCGCGAAAACCTTATCAAGGAACGTTTTGATCTCCGCGGTCGAAGGATCGTTTGGCTGGCCGATGTTCTCGTTGATTCCGATGTGATTGGTGTCAGGTGCCCCGAAGCTTTTGGCAGCGATGCCAGCTTCGCGAAGCACCTTCTCAAGTCGCTTGGCCTGAGCGGTGGTCTCGGGCGTAGCAGCAACGTGAAGGATTAGAAAGGGCGGGATACCTTTATTGGCTGCGATGTGATTGGTGCACGAGTACTCGGCCCAGAGCTCGGGCTTACCGCCGAAAATCTCACGGTGAGTATACTTCGGCTCGGGTTTGCCCGCAGCTGCCCTCTTCGCGGTGGCGGTTTCGATGATCAGCGGGATGTCGAACGTATCGGCATCCACAGGCACACAGCCCTTGAACATAGCCGGAGAGAGTCCTTCCGCCTTGAGGTAGCGCTCGTCAATAGCTGTCAGGGCGGCGAGTTGGGCTCCCGAGGAGTGTCCCATTATAACGATGCGATTTGGGTCGCCGCCGATTTCATCCGCATGGTCGTGAGTCCACTTCAGGGCCTTGGCAATGTCGGAGAGAATTTCGTGCATGGGCACGTTCTTAACGTAACGGTGGTTGGGGCAAACCATCACGAGCCCCATCTCGGTGAACAATTTCGGCTTGAGTTGGACATTCACCTTTTCGCCCGTTTGCCAGCCGCCGCCGTGGATCCAGAAGACAATCGGCGCGGGCTTCTCCGGTTTCGGGACTGGAATATAGACATTGAGCGTCTGCCGGAACTCTGTGTTCTGGGCGTAGGGGACGTCAGTCTTGCTCGGTGCCAGAGGCTCGTCGGCGGCGAAAGCCACGAGGCTGCACAGTGAAAACAAGCAAAGGGTTAAACCGGCGCGACGGGTCTGTGGAAAGCCGTTAAGGGAATTCATGTAACGGCGACTTCAATGCGGGCCACGGCGCGCAAGTAAAGCCAATTCCTATCATTGCAGCCGCTCCGATTGAGGTGCGGCGTGCTTGTCCGTGACCGTGCGCATGCGATCAAACTTCCGGCAAATGGCTGCTCAGCCCAAGTGACCCAGCGCTGGCCACGCACGCTGGCTTCGCGAGCTACGTGACCGAGCAACTCACGCGCGCGCGGAGACCAGGGCTCAAGCTCCTTGCCTCGAATCTTTGTCATGTGAGGATCTTGCGCCACTTTGATTCGGATTCGAATTGACGGGGCTGTTTGGCTTCATTCATGGCGTCTCCGACAGGGCTTGGCTTCATTGGCGTGATTCTCCTTTGCTCCGCTTGCTCTAGGTTACTCTTTTGAAACCCTGTGCCACGGGCCGCGAACTCAAGGCACGGTCACGTCTGCCTTGCAGGGGTATGTGTATTCGGGGTCCCCGGAGAGCAGGAGACTTTCACACAGCGTGCTCAACTGGGGAGCGGCGGTGAAAGTTAGAACTAACTTGCCGTTGATGGTGATGGCGATGGGTTTACTCAGATCCAGAAGCGACTCGTGCAGCCACAGACGGAGTTTGAGGCCAGAAGCCAGGGCTGTCTCGCCGTTGTCTGCCAGGGGTTTCTGCCAGTCGGCGGATTGGACGTTTTCATCTTTCTTGGTAGCGTCCGCTGTAATGCTGATGGCGTTCTCCTTGCGGTTGATGCGCGCGTCCAAGGAGATAACTTTCTTGTCGAGGTCGTTGGTGGCCTGGAGCCAGTAGGCTCCTCGATTCTTGACGCCATCGTGCTGGAAAAGCGTGAGGGTCACGCGGTCGGGGTGGGAGTTCCGAGAGTAAGCCATCAGCCAGTTCGGACCCGGTTTATAATCAATGCCGTGGCTTTTCCCCGGGTGGATCTCAAGGTGGTTGATGTAACCTTCGGGGTCGCTTTTGCGAAGTGTCCCAAGGAGTTCATGTTTTATGACCGCATTGGTTACCCGGCCAAACATGGTGTCTTTTTCGCCCACGTCGGTGCGGAAAGGAAGATTGCGCAGATTTTCAACGTGGATGGAGGAACCCGACCCACAGGCCATCCCATCGGCGGCGGCAAAGGCGTCGGGGTAACGGCAGGCCAGCGTTTCAGTGCCATAGCCCCCCTCGGAAATCCCGGTCAGATAGACGCGGTTGGGGTCTATGTCCCAGAAGAGGATGGCGTGGCGGATTACCGCGGAAAAGGCGGTGTAGTTGAACTCCTTCCACCAGCGTCCGCGGTTGTCGTCCACCATGCGGGGGACAAAGTAGATGGCATCGTTCGGATAGAGTCCGAGCGAGAGCCGGACTTGGCTGCTCCACTCCCGCGTATTGACTTCCCATGAATGGGGCGTCGCCAGTTTGTCGCTGGTGCCGCCGCCGCCATGCATGGCGATGACGAGGGGCCAGCCCTTTTCCGGTTTCTTCCCTTTTTCCAGAGCAAGGTAGGGCATGTCCAGCCCTTCACCGATGTGGTAACTTCCTTGGGTGAGAGACCTTTTACCCTCGACGGGAGCGGCGAGCTTGTTGGGCGGAGCAAATTGTTTGTCCCATTGCATTTTCAGAGCCGCGTTTTTGTACGCTGTGAAGACCTCTGCCCGCTTGGCGCTGATCCCGGCGGCAGGGATTGGGACCTTCTCCACAGCAGTGGCTTCTGCCTTTTCTCCCTTCATGGAAGTTTCAAACCACGCTTGCAGAGATGGCGCCTCGGCAATCGCCGGGCTGGTCGAGCCGATGAGGACGGAGAGGGATAGGATTTGGCGAAGCATACGATTGGGATCTGTCGGGGGTTTAGGTTAAGTTGGCCCGCAAGCAAAGTGTTGTTTAGGGGCCAGGGTTTTTCGGTTGGCCTGCTGCCCAGCTTCGCGCTTGGGGAGATACGGTTCGGATCTACTAGTCCTACTTTGTTAAGATAGGTCGCTACTTTTTCCGGTAACTCTTCGTTGCCTGGGAGCGCTTTCGATGGCGCTCGTTCATAATGCGCAGAATCTCGTCGGGATCTCGGGTTCGCCTCGGCAGGTAAAATGCCAGTAGCTCGACCACATCTCGCGCGATCAGTAATGGGGTGTGCGATTCAGCCAAAATTCGCTCCTTGAGGATGAAGAGCATCGCCAGACAGACAAGCGCCACATGGTGATGCCGCCATGTCCAGCAGCGCCTCATGACTCCATGGTAAATCACTCAGCAACTGCTGCATGCCCTGATAATTGCTGGCAGCAACATCCTCTTCAATGCGCCCAATATTCTTCTCATCACTGAGTGGCTATTCGAGTTCAAGGCGTTCACCGTGTTTTCGTTCCTATTTGGGGTGAGTGTCTGCATCCAATCAGAGCGGATTGGTTCAAGAGGAAGCCTCGTGCCACGCTTCATGATGCGACGTTTTTCTATCCTTCTGGCTATTGGACTTTGTCATATGTTCCTCATCTGGAACGGCGACATCCTTTGCCTGTATGCGATTTGCGGCGTCGTGCTCATCCCTCTGATTCAAGCACCCCCGGGAGTTTCAGCCTGCTTAGTTGGATAGGGCCGGCGTCCCCGTCCATCTGGGAGAGACTTTGGCGAGCGTGGAAAAGCGAGGCGCCCGGATCGAGTCCTTCACCACCAGCAACGGACGCACCTACCGGGGAAAGGTCTTCATCGACGCCAGCTACGAAGGCGACCTGATGGCCCAGGCTGGCGTTAGCTATCATGTCGGACGGGAAGCCAATGCCACTTACGGGGAAACCATCAACGGTGTGCGCGCGCAAACCCCGAAGCACCAATTCACGGTCAATGTGGATCCTTATATGGAAGCGGGGAATCCTTCGAGCGGCCTTCTAGAGCTTATCCAATCTGGCTCCGTGGCCGCCGCCGGTGATGGCGACAAGCACGTGCAAGCCTATAACTTCCGCCTTTGCATGACCAGGACCGCCGCGAACCGGGTGCCCTGGAGCGAACTCAAGCCGCAGGGTTACGACCAACGCCGGTTTGAACTCCTGGCTCGATACCTTGAGGCACTCACGGCCGCGGGAAAACCGCTCACCATCGGCCTCTTGATGAATCCCATTTCCGTTCCCAACGGAAAAACTGACACCAACAACAACGGCCCGCTCTCTACGGATTTCATCGGGGCAAGCGACCTCTATCCATAAGCGGATTACGCTATGCGCGCTAAGATCGTCAAGGCGCACGAGGATTACATCCGAGGCTTCCTCTACTTCCTTTCCAGCAACCCGCGTGTGCCTGAGCCCGATTGCTTAGTGACGGTCAAGTTCTGGAATGGACGGCCCCAGCACGGCGCGCGCCCTGAATCCTGCACCCCATATCCCACCTCGGGCTTCCCCCGCACCCTCCGGGTGGGTGCCCCATCCGCCATCCCGCATCCGCCATCCCGCATCCGCCATCCCACATCCGCCATCACACATCATACATCACACATTGATTTCCCCCCCGGCATCCTGAAGCGTGACTTCCTGAAAAAACCCCTCCATGATTCGGCCCATGCGAGCCCCCCGTGTCTGGCTTCTTCTCCTGCTGCCCCTGTTGCCTATGACCGGATGGGCCGAGTCCACAGCAGATCTTCTGCGCATCGCCCAACAGGCTTATATGCGGGGGGACATCGAGGCGGCCAAGAGCACCTTCGAGATGGTCGTTCAGATTGATCCGCGCAATCCCACTGCCCTCACCTACTTGCGTACCATTCGGGCTGCTAAGCCCGCCATTTCGGCTGCCAAATCCCAACAAAAGCAGCTCAATGGGGTCATTTTGGCGAAAGTCCAGTTTAACCAGACCAGCTTCGGCTCGGCTCTGGAGTACCTCAAGCAGCAGGTTGCCAAATCCACGGAGGGCAAGGTCCCGCTGAATTTTGTCACGCAAGTTCCCGAAGAAACCCTGGCCACTCCGATCACCTTGGCACTCTCGAATGTCCCGGTCGGGGAGATCCTCCGGTATTTGGGAGAACTGGCCAAAGTAAGCATCACGTACGAGCCTTTCGCGGTCGCCATCCGGCCCTTGGCGCCGAAGGCAGCCGCTGGACCAGTCCCGGCGACCCTGCCTCCTAACTGACCCGTCCGGGGCCGTCGGGACTGGGGTCGGGAGCAGGCGGGCAAAATGGTGGCCCTTAACTTTCTCAAAGAAAATCCGGCAAACAGGGACGCTCTGCGGAGCTATGTATGTAGTAAGGAATCCCCATGAACCCGCCCGACCCGCGCCACGATTGCTTCTTGCGGCTCTTTGCCGAGCACGAGCCTGCCGTGCGTGCGTTCGTGCGCTCCCTCCTGCCCGCCAGGGAAGAAGCCCGGGAGGTTTTACAGGAGGTTGCCGTCGTGCTTTGGCGCAAATTCGAGGGGTTTGACCTCCAGGGCGACTTTAGGAAATGGGCTTTCAGTGTAGCCCGTTTTGAGGTGCTCGCCTTTGTGCGCGACCGTGCACGGGATCGCCATGTCTTCAGCGGTGAGACCCTGGATTTGATCGAGAGTGAAATCACGGTGGCGGCCCCTTACTTGGAAGCCCAGCGGG
>JAYVTN010000255.1:0-4345 GCA_043788785.1 Spartobacteria bacterium
GGCGCACTGACCGGCCGGTCCGGTCCGGTGCGCGTAACTGCATACCCCCGTTCCAGGAGCGCGCTCAATGCCGCATACCGCTGCTCGGATTCCATTGCAGCAGTTCCGGGCCCTTCGTAAAGGACCACTCGCAGAGCCGTTTTATCGCGGAGGGACATTAGGAGGAAGCAGAGGCGGTTGGCTGGCTCGGTTGGGGCAGATTCGGTTTGAGCTCTTCGCGCATCAGCCCGTCGATCACCTCCCGGGCCAGTTGCGTACGCATATTGAATACCTCGGTGGCGTCCGCTCCGAGGTCGGCACCAGCTTGGTGGAAGAGTCCTTTAACCGCGCGCGGATAGCACGCGGCTATCTTCAAGCATCCAGCGCTGGCCAGTCGCTTGAGGGATCCGTCGTGCCGGGCCGCCATCTCGCAAAGGTCAGCCACCGCTTCAAACCCCATTCCCGAATCGCTCAGCTGCCTGAGCACAGCTTCCTTGACCTCCTTCGGCACCACCTGTGCGTACTGGCAATGGCAATAAAGAATCCGCGTTTGGGATTGGCTCATGGAAGAAAGCTTAGCACTAGCGATTGCGCGGGCCGAAGTCGACTCTGCTCGTTGGACGCTGCGGCTCAGAGTAAGTCCCGATGCGTGGGTTGTGGTTTGCCTGGCCGGAAGTATTCCATGTGCTCGAGCTCAGCGCCCAGACCCGGAAAGCTCTTAGCCAATCCATCGCACGCCGTTGTGACAGCTTCCCGCAGAAGCTCCGGGGCCCCTTCGGCCCTTAAGTTGAGAATCAGCTGCCCGCTTTCAAGCGGCTCTTCGAGCACTAACGATAGCTCCGGCACGAAGTCGCTGCGCACCAAATTGATGACCGCTATATCGCCCAATCCCTTATCCGGGCTGAGTGTCATTTTCAGATGCGCGATTTCGGCACCCGCCATCCGGGTCTGGATGTCGCGTGCAAATTCCTTGAGGACTGCACTGGAATCGAAGCCAGCGGGAGCTCGCAGTTGAACCGTCGCATTGAGCCAGCCCAGCAACGCTTCGCCCTCGGCGTACTGCTGGTAATCGATCTCCATTACCGGCCGGTGGCCCTGGGTGCCGGTGGTGATATCAGCAAACCATTTTTCCAGTCCCCTGCCCTCGCGCACGGATACTTCATGAATGGTTGCGTGCGGAAACTCTGCGGCGAGCTTGGCCCGCAAAGCCCCAAGGCGTATGGGTTCCAAGAGCTCGCACTTTGTGAGCACGATCAGGTCCGCTTCTTCAAGCTGCTTCCGGTAGATGTAGACTACCTTCTCCGAAAACCGGTTCCCCTCCGCTAATCCGAAGACCCGTTCGGCTCGGACCGGATCCACCAACACGCTCAAGGGCGAGATCACGAAACGATCGCCGTAGATCCGGCGAAGCGGGTATGTGACCGTCGCTACAAGGTCCGTACAGCTCCCGACCGGTTCTGCGATGAACACTTCCGGTCGCGTCTGCTCGGTGAGTCTGCCTGCCGCGTCTACCAGCGAATTGAACCGGCAACAAAAGCAGCCCCCCGGGATCTCCTCGGTCTGGAAACCTCGGGCTCGAAGCATTGCTGTGTCCACTAGTTCGCTGCCCTGGTCGTTGGTGATCAGGCCCACGCGCAAGCCACGCCCTTTCAGATGTTGGGCCAGCGCGGCAACCGCCGTCGTCTTGCCCGCTCCGAGAAACCCTCCAAGCATGATGTAGCGCGCCGTGCCGCTAGGACAACCTATGTTCTGTGGATAAGTCATAACGTGTCTTCCCCCATCTCCTTGGCTAGGATCCGGTCGATGGTTCCGTCCAGAAGCGACCGATAGCCTTCCATATCCATGCACTTGGAATCCGGCGTGCCTGCCACCCGGTACAGCCAGCCTTGCCCAAAGGGATCCTTCCCTATGATCTCGATATTCCCTGCCAGCAACGGATTGGCTTCGATAAAGGTTCCCGCCGCGATGCAGTAGATGTCACTGATGGCTTTAAACCCTTCGATAGCTCCGATGATCTCGCCCAGCGCCACTGAGGCCCCAGCCACCTTTTCCCATTGCGCGTCTACAATTTCCCCCAGCATGCGCGTGGCGAATTTCGTGTATCCAATGCGCCACTGGCCTCCGGGCTCCGCCGCGAGCCAGAAATGCGACGGACTATAAAGACAATCCACCGGAAGGTGCGTGACGAAATTGGAGCGCTTGTAGAATGAGGTAGCCGGCACGTTCAGAGGTGTGTTCTCAATGGGCGGTGTTCAGGGATCAATAGGCCCGGCTTCACTTGGGTTCTACCGGCCTCGGCGCCCGACGACTATCGGGTGTCGACTCTCCCCTGACAACCTTCCATTGTCGACCCGCCTCCGGATGCTCTACTTCGACCATAACGCGACCTCTCCGCTTTCCTGCCGGGCCCGCCAGGCGTGGCTCCAAGCCGCAGAGCGGTATACCGGGAATCCTTCCAGTCCTCATCGCCTCGGATCCCGCGCCGAAGTCGCTTTGGCCAACGCGCGCGAGCGAGTTGCCAGCCTTCTCGGGTGTGACCCCGTCCAAATCGTTTGGACCTCCGGCGCCACCGAGGCCAACAACACGGTAATCCAACACTTTGCCCGTACTACCCGAGGCCCCCTTTGGGTCTCGGCGGTCGAACACCCGTGTGTCATCGAGTCCGTTAAGGCTTATCTCCCCCACCGCCACCGGCTGATCCCGGTGACGGCCAACGGCGTTCTCGATCTGGCTTGGCTCCATTCCCAGCTCGCGATTTCCACGCCCGCTATGATCGCGGTCATGGCCGCAAATAATGAAACCGGGGTACTCCAGCCGTGGCGGCAGATCGCCGCGCTCTGTGCGGGCTTGGGGATCCCCTTTTTCTGCGATGCTGCCCAATGGGTTGGTAAACTGCCCTTGTCGGGTCTCGGCCAATGCGAATTCGTCAGCGGCTGTGCACACAAGTTCGGCGGGCCCCAAGGCGTTGGGTTTCTTAAATGCCCTGTCGGGACGCGTCCCCTGCTGGTCGGGGGCCCCCAGGAATACGGACGCAGGGCTGGGACAGAGAACGTGCCGGGAGTTTTGGCGATGGTTGCCGCCTTGGACGAGCGCTCCGCTGCTATGGACACCACCGCTAATCGGGAGACCCTCCGGCTAAAATTCGAGGTCGCATTGGGAGCAGCCATCCCAAGGATTGAAATTATCGGGGCCGGCGAAGACCGGCTATGGAATACGGTCGCGGTCGTCATGCCCGTTCGCGATTGCCGCCAACGGTGGGTAGTCAGACTAGACGCCTTAGGATTTGCTGCTTCAACGGGCTCGGCATGCGCCAGTGGCAAGGAGAAGCCCTCCCACGTGCTTTCAGCCATGGGATACTCGCCTGAGAAGGCTGCAAGGGTACTTCGCTTCAGTAGCGGTTGGCAAACATCGGCCGACGACTGGGATCAGCTTTCAGGAGCCCTCCACCAGCTATTGGAAGCATAAGTTCCTCTGAGCGTTTGGTTTCCGTCTCTTCGACGCGTTTGGTTTCCGTCTCTTTGAAACTGTCCTGGCCTGCATGCCTCTTCGGAACTGGCATCTCTTCGGAATTGTATGGGAGGTGAAATGTATGGGAGGTCGATGCCCCAGTATTGGTGCCCCAGTATTGGAGACCGACCCGCACTCTTTGCTCCCGCGCCTCTTCGTGCCCCCCCCGAGAACTGTCTGGGGCCTCTGCATCTGACAGTCTGTCTGGCACACCCGGCCGGAACTGTTTGGCGCCCCTCTTCGAAACTGTCTGGGACGCCCCTCTTCGAAACTGTCTGGGACGGTGTCTCCTTCGAAACTGTCTGGGACGGTGTCTCCTGACCTCTTCGAAACTGTCTGGGACGGTGTCTCCTGACCTTTGTTATCTGTGCGGAACTCGTTGGGCTAGAATTCCTCGCCATCTTCTCGAGCAGCTCGCCGACTGCCAAGAAGTCGCTTACTCGGGCACCTCCAGCTGCGAATCCGGGCGGTACCCCACCTCGTGGCGGTACCCCACCTCGTCGGATCCGGGGCCAGCGACCAGCAAGAGGATGTGCGTCAAGACATCCGGCAATGGGACGCACTGCGCCTCGGGATTACCCTCAGGGACGGCCTGGCTGCCCAGCTGCTGCAAATCAACGGCAAGATCGGGGGCGTGCCGCGCCTGATTGTCAGTTATCACTTCAAAACCAGCCACCGATTATCGAATCAAAACCAGCCACCTGCTCATTGGTTTAAACGCGTTTGGATTGAGTTTGGCAAGGGCAGCTTTGGGTGGAAAGGCCAGATGGCTGCCCTGTCGGACATGCTGCAAAAGCTGTACACAGCCGGCCTGACGATCGGGGACGCGAGCCTTCCCACCATCTCGGAGCAATTCGGC
>JAYVTN010000256.1:0-5147 GCA_043788785.1 Spartobacteria bacterium
GCGAGCTGCGGGCGCCGGGCCCGGCGCACTAGCTGCCGAAAACTCCCGCTTCAAATTCTCGACGATGGCGTTGAGCCGCGGCTGCCGCTTTTCCTGCAATTCGCGATGGAGCTCCTCGTCGAGCTTGCTGCGCTCCTCGACGTACCGGTGGATGAACTGTTCCCGCCGTTCTTCGTTGAGGGCTAACCCGGACTGCCGGATGACATCCCGGATCTCGTCGGCGATTTTGCTTCGACGTAGAGATTCCCGGTCCCGCAGAGCTTTCTTCTCTTCCTCCGACATGTTCGACCACCGCAGAAAATTATCGTGCAGATGCTTGCGTTGATCTGGGGTGAGCGTTTCCAAGGTCCGCCGCGCCATATCAAACTCAGGCGTCCAACGCCCTCCGCTCCCCCGCTCGTCCCGGCTACGCTCCCCGCCCCGCGGCGGCCCCTCTGGACGGTCAGGACGATCAGGATGTTCTGGCCCCTCGGAATGTTCAGGACGATCAGGATGGTCCCGATGACCCTGCCAATCGGGTCCTGGCGGGTTTTCAGGCCCATAACCCCGCATCGGACGCTCTGAACCGCGATCCGGGCGCACCTCCCCCGGCAAAGGAGGTTTCGGCTCAACACTCGGCGCCGGTGTCTCAGCCAGCAACGCCGTTGCGCCTGCCCCCATCAACACGCTCAGTAGATAGAATTTTCCACCCATAACGAGTTTTCTTCCAAAGCGATAAGTTCGTCCAAGTGACTGATCACCGCGTAATCGGGGCTACTGGTGAGAGCTTCGGCCAAGAATTCGATCTGCCGATGCTGCTCGACTTGATTCCACGCAGCCAAGCTCAGAAAGCTCAGGGCAAAGGCGCCCGCGCACACAAATTGCCAGTGGACCTGCAGCCAACCCAGCACACCGGAACTCTCCTGTTTCTCCATCCGAATCGCCCTCAACACATTACGGGAGAAGAAGGGCGACACCTCCGGCTCTTTCGCCTCCCCTAGGAGGGCCCAGAGTTCGTCTTGGTCTTCGTGTTTCATCGCTCTGTGGATTAAACCCGAGTCCCACCGGAAAGTTGCACACCTTTTTCCTACATCTGATCGGCGTCCAAAAAGCCTTCCAATTGCCGGATCCGCGTCGGATGCCGCATTTTGCGCAAGGCCTTGGCCTCGATCTGGCGGATGCGCTCGCGGGTGACCTTGAACTGACGGCCGACCTCTTCCAGGGTGCGGCTATACCCGTCTACGAGGCCGAACCGCTGCTCAAGAACTTGCCGTTCCCGCTCGGTAAGGGACTCAAGCACATCTTTGATCTTCTCCTTCAACAAGACGATGGCCGTCATGTCGCTGGGGTTCTCCGCGCTCTTGTCCTCAATGAAGTCTCCGAAGCTGGTATCGTCGCTTTCCCCGACTGGGGATTGAAGCGAGATGGGCTGCTGCGCCATCTTCAAAACCGCACGCACGCGCTCGACCGGCAATTGGATCTCGTCGGCTACCTCTTCTGGAGTGGGCTCGCGCCCGTAATCCTGCACCAACTGCTTTTGCACCCGCATCAGCTTGTTGATGGTTTCGATCATGTGCACCGGAATCCGGATCGTGCGCGCCTGATCGGCAATCGAACGGGTAATGGCCTGCCGGATCCACCACGTCGCATACGTGGAAAACTTGTAGCCGCGGCGGTACTCGAACTTCTCGACCGCCTTCATGAGCCCCATGTTGCCTTCCTGGATGAGATCCAAGAACGAAAGGCCTCGGTTGGTGTACTTCTTGGCTATGGAAATGACCAAACGCAGGTTGGCCTCGACCATTTCGGTCTTGGCCTTGAGCGCTTTCTTGAGCCAGACCTTGAGTTCCGCGTATTCGCCCAGGAACTCCTCCGTGCTTAGCCACGTCCGCATCTGGATATCCTTGAGCTTGGACCCGTGGTCGACTTTTGAAACATCGGCCTTGGCCTGCTTCTTGAGCTCATCGACGTGGAGTTGGATAAGCCGATGGGTTTCGTCGGCCAAATGCACAAATTCCTCAGTCACCTTCTGCTTGAAGAAGAACTTCGGATAGATCCTTTGGATATGCCCGTGGAGCTTGGCAAACTCCACGTACGACTTGGTCTCGTGGTTCTTGCCACCGTGTGCCACGTAGCCCTTGTAGGATTCCTGGCAGTTCTGAGCCGCCGATTCCAACGACTGGCACAGCTTGGGCAATGCCTTCATGTAGCGCTCCCGGCTTTCGATCTTCTTGTCCAGGATGATCCGGTCAAAGCGCTCACGCCCCTCGGCCAATTTCTGGGCTAGGTCCAAATATGCCCGTGCAATGAAACCGAAGCGGTTGACACTCTTTTGGACGTTCAGCTCGGCTTCTTCGATCCGCTTGGAAATCTCCACTTCCTGTTCCCGGGTCAAAAGGGGCACTTGGCCCATCTGCTTGAGGTACATGCGGACCGGGTCGTCGAGAATATCCAGCTTGGCTTCGGGTTTCTCCTCCTCTTCCTCTTCCTGGTCCTTCTTGACGTCCTTGAGCCGATCCACATCGGAAGCATCGATAATATCAATCTCCAGGCCGCGGAGCCGGTTCATGATTGCATCCATCTCATCCGGATCACTGACGTTCTCCGGCAATGCCTCGTTAAGGTCATCAAAGGTCAAATAGCCCTGCTCCTTGGCCAGCTTTATCAGCTCCCGGATCTTCTCCTGGACCTCGGCCTGGTCGAGCACGCTGATTGTCGCAGCGGCTTTGGGAGCCTCCAACACCGCGACCGGCGCGGTTTCCTTGGTTTTCGCGCTCTTGGACACCACTGCCTTGGACACCACTGGCGCTTTCTCGCCCTTGGCTTTGGATGCCGACAGCACTGGGGCAACCGGTGCCTTCTGCGCAACCGCCGGTTTATGGGCAACCGCCGCCTTGATTGAAACTTTCCCGCTTTCCTTCTTCAATGGCTGGACTTTCTTTTTTACCGGTTTGGCCGCCTCTAAAGGCTTAACCACTTTGGCCGGCTTTAGGGCTTTGGCGGGTTCCGCCTGGGCCACTTTCTTTTTGACGACAGGTTTAAGCGGCTCCTTCGCCTTCTTGGCGACGGGCTTGGTCGTAATTTTATTTACGGTCGGGTTCGACTTTTTCTGGGCTGAATTGGATGTTTTCAAAGAAACTTTAGGCATACCCGAGTCTTGGACTAAGAAGTTGATCCCTCAGATCCAAGCACGCTTATAGCGCTGCCGGGGGCTGGGAAAAAGGCCGCGCAATATCAGAGAGTCGGCTGCGCAAATCAAGGATTTGTTTTTGCAATGCCACCGAATCCTCCAAAGACATCCCAGGGTGCCGCATCCGGGCATGGAGCGAATCCATCCGGCGCTGGACTTGGCGGCGCTCCAATTCGCACCAACAATCTTGCACAATCCGCAATGCGTTCTCTGGCGCTTTGTCGTGGAGAATCCCGGAAACCGTGGAGGATTCCGCTTCATCCAAGGTCGCCAGGAATCCGTTCACAGACGCTAAGTTGGAGGGTTGCAGGTCGGTTTGCAGGATTTTGAAAAGGAGTCCGCTCTCGGGTTCTTTGGCGAGCACCTCGTTCCACGGTTCCTCCAACACCCAGGCCCGGGCATCATCATCCCGGAGAATGGCCAGGACCAGCAGCTTCAAAGTCACATCAAGTTCCACGGGCGCCACGGTCTTGAGCGCTTGGCCCTCATTGTCAGTGCGTTTGGGCGCCCGGAGCATCCGCACAAATTCCTTGTCGGAAACCTCCAAACGGTGAGTTGCTTTTTGGAGCACGGTCCCACGCAGGATGGGATCGGTTAAGAGGCTGATGGACTCGGCGATCTTCTGAGCCGCCTGCAGCTTGCCCCGCGGCGTGTCAAACCCGGGCTGCAGTGCCATCCGGTCGATCTGGTAATCAAAATAGTCCTTCGCTTCGCTAATAATCCGGCCAAAGGCCTCCGCCCCACGGGTGCGGATCAAAGAATCGGGGTCCTCCCCCGGGGGGATCTCGGCCACGCGCACCACGAGATTCTCTGCCAGCAGTGACGCCAGCGAGCGTTCGGCGGCTTTCTGCCCCGCCGCGTCCGCATCGAAGCAAAGCACCACTTCGGCCACGAAACGTTTGAGGATATGGGCCTGTTTATCGGTAAATGCCGTTCCTTGCGGAGCGATCACGTTGGTGATCCCTGCTTCAAAAGCCGTGATCAGGTCCAGTTGGCCTTCGCAGACGATCGCCGACCCTTTCTCAATCAACGCACGTTTGGAGCGATCCAGCCCAAAAAGCACTGAACCCTTGGTGAAGAGCATCGTCTCAGGCGAATTGATGTATTTGGCCGTTTTGGCCTCTCCATCGAGAACCCGCCCGCTGAAGCCGATCACGTTTCCAGTGTCGTTGCAGATTGGAAACATCACCCGGTCCCTGAACCGGTCGTAAAATTCGACACGCCCCCGGTTGGTGCGCTCCTCGTCCCGCTCTTTAACCAGCCCGCTCTGGAGGATTTCTTCCTGCGTGAAGCCTTGCCCATAGGCGAACGACCCGAAGGCATCGAAAGAATCGGGCGCGTAGCCCAATTTCCAGCTCTTGGCCACCTCCACACTGATCCCGCGTTTTTTAAGGTACTCCCGGGCTACCTGCGCCCGGGGTTTGCGCATGAGCTCGTGATGGAAAAAGTCGGCGGCCTCCGCATGCAAAGCCAACAACCGACGCCGCATCGAGAAGCGGGCGCTGTCTTCGGGGCTCATTTCGGAGTCCACCAATCGAATCCCGGCTCGCTCGGCCAATTTCTTAACGGCACCCATGAAGTCGAGGTTCTCGTACGTGCGCACGAACCGGATGACGTCGCCCCCAGCCCCGCATCCAAAGCATTTGAAAGACTGGCGCTGGGGACTGACGTTAAAGGACGGGGTCTTCTCCTGGTGGAACGGGCAGAGCGCCTTGTAGACCCCGGCGGCCCGTTTAAGCGGAATATACCCGCTGATCACCTCGACAATGTCGTTGGCACTCTGGATCTGCTCAATGGTCTCTGGAGGTATCAGGGGCACGCGGGCCCTATCCTGACAGGGTGCCTTGGCCCCCGCAAGGGGCGGACCGTACGAATATCTCAAATCCCCGCCCCGCGAACCCGAAGGGTTCCCAGAAAGTAGCCGGGGCGTGGAGCGCAGCGAGACCCCCGGGTTGCGATCAAACCGTTGTTCACCCCA
>JAYVTN010000257.1:0-3844 GCA_043788785.1 Spartobacteria bacterium
CGACCTGTCCGACCTGTCCGACCTGTCCGACCTGTCCGACCTGTCCGACCTGTCCGACCTGTCCGACCGTCGGACATGCGTCCCGTTGGGAGCATCAGCCGCGCATCATGTGCTGCTGCCACAGGACGCTGCCAAGGGCACTACTTCCGGGTCGCAAGGTACTCCACCAAGTCCCGGAGCTCTGCCTTGCTGAGATTGTCCCGGGTCGTCTCGGGCATCGGGGATGGCGCGTTCACGCGCTCCTTGATGCTCGCCGCCGTTACACTCAGCGTCTGGGGCTTGCCTGCGCCATCCATCGTCTCGAGCCGCAGCCCAACGGCATCTTCCCCCACTAACCGTCCCGCCACACTCTTGCCGTCTTGGAGCGTTAAACTCACTATCCCGAAGCCTTGGGCAATGGTTTTATTGGGGAACACGATCGATTCCAGAAGATAGTCGCGGTTCTTGGAAGCTCCCACCTTGGTCAACTCCGGGCCCACCAGGCTGTCCCCGATTTCGCACTTGTGGCAGCGCAAGCACTGCACTTCAGCTTTTTCCCGAAAGATTTTCCGGCCGCGATCGGCGTTGCCTCCCGCCAACGCGAGCTTATAGGGGGTCAAAGGATCTTTGCCGGCTAGAGCGGCTTCGTACTCAACCACTTTGCGCTTGAGAACCGGATCGGAGCCCTTCTTGGCGGCTTCATAGACATCGAGTTGGATCTCAGGAGCCACTTTGCCTGCCAGCAAGCTGTCCATGAGAGTGGCCAAAAGCGCAGTCGCTTCCGGCCGCTTAATCTCGGTGAGCGCAACCAGCGCGCCTTGTTTCTCGAGCACAGCCCCACCCTGGATAATATCCAAGATCAACGTGACCGCAGCCACAGGATCCGAGTTGGCTAGGACCTGCAATCCTTCCGAACGCAAGCGGGCGGCCTTGGACTGTAACGCCGCCTTTGCTGCCATGCTCAAGTATTTGGTGTCCTTGAGCTTGGCCAAGGCCTGAAGAGCTGCGATCCGGGCGGCTGTTGGCACCTTTTCCGAGGCCACCAATTGGGCCAGCGGCTCGCCCGCACTGGTGATCGCCAAGTTGGCGGCCACCTTTGCCGCAGCCTCTTGAACCCCCTCGGGCCCGTCCTTGAGCAACTGCGCCAACAGACCGCTGACGGCTTGGATGGCATCCTCCGGACCACGGTCCGGCAAGGGCCTCCACAGGTTCAGCAGCCGATCCCGGGCACTGGGTCGGGCCCAAGCCCCCAAGGCTTCCAAGGCGTCCTTCCGCGCTGGATCTGGGGCCCCGGCGCGCGCCGCAAAATCCGCGATTGCACGGGCGTTCCCGGCTTTGCCCAACCGATAATTGGCATTAAGAACCCGCTCCAAGATCCTGGGATTCTTAATATTGGGATTGGAGCTCAGGGCAGCCAGGGCGGGAAACGCCCCCTGGATGGGCACGTCATGAATGGCACGGCTGACCTCCAGGAGCACACTTTGATCGCTATCGTTGAGAAATTGGGCGACCTCCGCCGATTCCTGTCGCCGCAGGGCCAGTACCGCTCCGACACGCACCGCCACCGACTCGTGTTTGACCTTGCCCGCCAACTGGGCAGCCGTCGCGCAGGCCGTCAATCCCATCACACCGCCGTGACGCAAGACAGGATCCTGGTCGTTGTTGGCAGCGAGCATTTCAAAAAGCGGCTCCACGGCACTGGCCACCTTCAGTTTACCCAGGGATTGCGCAGCAAAATAGCGGACCCGGGGAGACGGATCCTTGAGCGCCCCGATCATCTTTTCACCGGTTGCCGCGACGCCGCCCTCCCCGAGAACCTTGAGGACTTGAGCGCGCACCTCGGCATCCGGGTCCGAGAGCACGGAGACGAGATGGGCGAGGGCGTTCTTGTCCCCGATCTGGCCCAGACCCCAGATTGCGTGGAGACGCGCCAGCTGAGGCGCTTTCCCGTCCTGTGCGAGTGTTGATAGACCCGCGACCGACTCCGCCCCCTTGCCGGCGAGTTCAAACTGGGCGGCCATCCGGACCCGCATATCCGCATGGCCAAGCAACGTGAGTAGCTCACTCCCGGCCCGCTTTGACATCCCTTCAGAAATGAGCTTGGCCGTTTCGGCTTGCAAGGCGGTGTTGGCCTCCGAATCGGTGAATTTGTAAATGCGCCCTTTGCCAACCCCGCTCCAGCTAGCCACCCAGTCCGCGACATAGAGGCTCCCATCGTTGCCGAACTCGCAATCGGTGGTGAGCACGCCTGTTACGAAGGGCTGCACGGTTTTGAGTCTAAACCATGCCCCTGCGGGCTCCAAAGCGATCTGATGAACTTCGCTTGCGGCAGCGCCCCCACGGAAATCACAAAGGAAGAACTGGTTTTGATAACGCGCGCTCAAGGCGGTCCCTGGATTGTAGGTCAACCCGCTGGGGCCATTGCCCACATTGGCGATGGGCGGAATGATGTACTTGGCTTCCAGGGCGAGCTTCGAATCCCAGAGCATCTCCCGATTCCAAGGCCCGCGATCGGGCAAGTATTGGAAAGCCATCCGCCATCCGCAGTCGCCGCCTTCCACTAGGTTGACGAAGCGGGCCTTGTCCCCGGAATCCGAGTTGTTGTCCCCGGTAAACAGGTTCCCGTACTGGTCAAAGGCGAGCTCCTGGGGATTGCGCACCCCGGTAGCGAACACCTCGAAGCCGGTTCCATCTGGATTACAGCGCATGATGGAGCCCGTGTCCGGGGAAGCCACTGTGGGGCCTTCCTTGGTCTTAACGTTGATCCCGCGATCTCCAATGGAAAAGTAGAGCTTGCCGTCAGGCCCGAACCGCAATCCGTGCATGTCATGGCCGCGGAAGGCCACTTTCACACCGAACCCCGTCAGGAGGGCTTCTTTGAGTTCAGGCTTCCCGTCTCCATCGGAATCCCGGAAATGCCAGAGACTGGGGATGTTGGTGACCCAGACGTCGCTGCCACGGGCGAGGACCCCTGCCATGGTGCCGTCGAGCGGATCCCGGAAATGGTCATCGAGGATCACCTCCTTGTCGGCCACGCCGTCCCCATCGCTGTCCTCAATCCGCGTGAGCCGCTCGGTCTCGGTCGTGAACTTTTTGGCAAAAGCCGCCGCGTCCGGGTAAAACTTCCGCAAAGTGGCGAGACGGTCTTCGACGGTCCTTGCCGCGATGTCGTTCTCCAGCCAGTTGGAATGGGCCCGGTTATCCTCGACGCCTTTCTCTTGGCGATAAGTCTCGGCCACATACCAGCGGCCCCGCTCGTCCTGGCTGATCGCCACCGGGTTGATCACCAAGGGTTCGGTCGCAAAAACGCTCGCCTTCAACCCCGCGTCGAACTTGAAGGACTTCATCGCGTCCTGGGCGCCCTTGCTGGCCGCATCCCCAGCACCCCCACCCCCCCCAGTCCCGTGGCCCGCGCTTTCGGCGGCAACTCCCGTCCCGTTCAATACAGCCCAGGTCGCGAATGCGGAAAAGGATTTCAAGAGGTTCATGTCTGTAAATACGGGGCAAATCGGGAAAAGCTCAGGCTCAGGCCAGCCCAGAGTTGACCCCACAAGCTACCGGATATTTGGAACTTTCTGTCCGAAGGTTCTCATAAGTACTACTCCATCCGGTAGAAACCATCCGGATTGTAGAGATAATAGCAATCCACCGGATTGAGCCTGGGAAGAACCAGCGAAGGCTTGGGTTGAGGCAAACGGTTCCGCCGATCACTGAGCACCAGCGATCCATCCGGCTGCAAGGGTTCTTTGAGATACACCGGGCGCTGCTCGGTGTCCCAACGTTGATGGCGCAAGGATCTGGGTTGCACGTGGAATTCCCGTCACCCATTGCTCGTGGGAGGGCCTCCAGTTCATCCCCAGATTGC
>JAYVTN010000258.1:0-8193 GCA_043788785.1 Spartobacteria bacterium
AAAGCAAGCGGCCGAATTCCTTGAAGAAAGGGGTGGTTTGGGGCGTTCACATAGTTACCAGTGTGTTGCCGATTCTGCGAGCTTTTTTATCCTAAATCGGCCTTAACTTAGTGCCATTCGTGTCTGCCACCTTATCAGGGGGAGTGGGGGCCCGTGGGTCAGGTTTGTTGGGCGGGGTTTGTCGCCCCGCCGCCCAAGTGTCTGCCATTCGTGTCTGCTACTATGTTCTGCCACCATGTGGGTTGACGTACGCTGCGTGAAAAACAGGCCGGTGAGTTTTACGCAACGGCGCGCAACGGCGCAGGCAACGTCCCGGATTGACCAACGATTCCCACCGCACTGGGACGGGGGGCGGGTTCGCGGTGCCATAGAGATCCGTGATTCCATCGCCCCTGCGAGACAGCACCCGGGCTTGCCCGTTTGGTAACCCGGCACAACGAGTTCTCATCCCGTTAGGTCGAATTTTCATCCTGGCTAGTCGAATACGCGACCCGGCTGGTCGAATACGCGACCCGGCTGGTCGAATGCGCGACCTGGCTAGTCGAATACGCGACCCGGCTGGTCGAATGCGCGACCCGGTCGGTCGATTCTGCGATCCGGGAACCCGAGTTTGCATGCCGTCTCGGCGATTTCAGAATCCGGCGAGCCCATTTCGGATTCCGGCACGCGCATATTTTTTCTGGATTGCGGAATAACTATTCCGGGGAGCCCATTTCGCCCCGGGTCCGTCGGAAAAGGCGCTCCGGCGGCCGTATTTTCCAGAAGGGCGCGCGAACAGGTCGTCCCGAGGACACGTAATCCTCATCGTGAACTGACGCCAGCGCCACAGCCAGAGGCTCGTCAGCGCTAGCCGACGGGCTAACTTCAATCCGTAAATCTTCTCCGGCGACCCCGGCACCTGCGTTCCTCTGCAATGCTGCGCAATATGGTACGCGAGCATTGCTCACCATCCACGATCAGCGAAAAGGTCCAAGGCTGCAAAGCCGTGGAAAGGACCCGTGTCGGCTGAATTTGCATTCCGGGCCGCCAGACTGCCTCTGAAACCTGCCAAGCTCGCCACCCAGGTCGCCGGGCTGGAATCCTATGCCACAACCGCGTGCCGCGATTTATGAGGACGTCACGATGGCGAAGGCGGAATGGTTGTGGATGCTCTCTTGGTTGACGGCACGCACCTCAAACCACGCGATTCGCGCGTCGGCCCGCAGGTATGCGGCTACATTGCGCACCACGTCCTCAACGAAAACGGGATTGTCATAGGCCTGCATCGTCACGTGCCGCTCGTCGGTGCGCTTGAGCAACGGATAGATTGGCGCAGAGGCCGATTTCTCGGCGATCTCGATGAGTTCCTCGATCCAGACCATCTGCCAGGCATCGTCGCCCTCAGGCTTGGTGCGCACGGAGATGGTCACGTACCCGCGCTGGTTGTGGGCCCCGTAATCGCTGATCATCTTTGAACAGGGACACAGGGTGCTGACCGGAACGCAGACCCGCAGGATAAAATCATCGGAAACGCCATTGGATTCGCCCACGAACGTGCAGCGGTAATCCATGGGCGCCTTCAAGCCGCTCACCGGTGCGGTGCGTTGGAGGAAATAGGTGAACTCCAGTTCGATATGCGCCGCCTCGGCATCCAAGCGCTGTTTGAGTTCGTGGAGCAGGGTCGGCAGCGTGCGCATGGTCACCTCGCCTTGGTGCCGGGCGAGCACTTGCAAAAAGCGGCTCATATGGGTGCCCTTAAAATGGTGGGGCAGGTTGACGGACATGGAGATCTTGGCGGCCGCTTGTTGGCGCTGGTTCTCCCGGTCGAGCACGGTGATCGGGTACGTCAGATCGCAGACGCCCACCTGGTTGATCGCGATGCCGCGCGTATCGGGCGTCTTTTGAATATCGACCAGTTCGCCGCAACCGGTCGTGCTGGCGGTGTTAAGGGGCTTCATGGTTGGGGTTCGAAATATTCAGCCCAGGAACTGCTGGTCTCCCAGAGCCGTACCCGGACGATCCGCAAGCTTGGGCGAACCGGGTAGCGCGAATCCGCGCGGGATGCGTACTGGGCCAGGCAGGCTTTAAAATAGTCGTAAATGGTTTTGGCCATGAGCTCGGTGGTCGGGTCGGCGTGCTCGAAGCCGATGACGCGCTCCCCGTACGTGTCTTTGAAATGGGCGAACTGCGGGTCATCGGTGTTCATGCACATGGCATGGTCGAATTGGTCGAGAAACCCGGCCATCGTGTCCCGCACGATCTTGAAATCGCAAACCATATCATTGCTGTCCAACTCGTCGGCTTCGAGAACGAACTCGACACGGCGCGTGTGCCCATGCGGGAAGCGGCACTTGTCGGGATGCTTGGAAAGCATGTGCCCGCTTTCGATCTCAAAGGATTTGCAGATGCGGTAAGCCATGGTTAGGTGCCCTTGGTGTTGCCAAAAAGGGCGATGTGGAGCCGGGTGCAATACCTGTACCCGTGGGATTTGCACAGCTCGACGAGAGAATTCTGGCGGGCTTGAAGGGTCTCAGGGTCAATGCCCTGGGGCATGAGCAACACACGGGAGGCCGGAATAAGGGTGCCAATGCTTTCGAGGAGGCGCTGGATTTCGGGCAGGTTGGATTCGTCTTCGACCACGAATTTGAGCTGGAAGGGGCAGTAATCGAGCCATTGGCGCAGGATCGCGGGCTGGAGCCGGAGTTGTTCGTGCCGGTCGCGCCACGCCTGGCCGAGTTCCCCGGGGGTCGAGTTGGCCAGTTTGGGGCTGAGCGAAGCGAGGTCGCAGGCGATGCCTTCCGGGGCAATGGTGCCGGCCGTTTCAATAGTGATATGGAAGCCGCAGTCGTGCAGCCGACGGGCCAGCATATGGATGCCCTTGGCCACCATGGGTTCTCCTCCGGTGAGTACCACGTGCCGGGCCGGGAACCGGGCCACGCGCTGGAGGATAATCTCAGTGGAGAGCTCCTCGCCTTCAGGTTTCCAGGACGCGTATTTGGTGTCGCACCAAGTGCAGCGCAGGTTGCAGCCAGAGGTGCGGATGAACACCGAAGGGATACCGGTCAATTCCCCTTCTCCTTGGACGGAGTAAAATATCTCGGAAATGAACATGCCGTTAGACCACGGGTTTGGGGGGCAACGGCGCGAGGCTAGCGTAGGCAGTGGGGTCGGGAATCTCGGCGAGTTGGAAGGCTTCGCGGCGTTCCACACAGGTGCCGCATAGGCCGCAGTGGGTCTCCCCGCCGACGTAGCAGGACCAAGTCTGGCTGAAATCGACTCCTAACTCTTGTCCGCGCATAACAATCTGGGCCTTGGTCAGGGCGATGAAGGGGCGCACGATTTCAATGTCGGCATACGTGCCTAACCGGACCGCTTCCGACATGGCTGCCATGAACGTCTCCCGGCAGTCCGGGTAGATGGCGTGATCCCCAGAGTGGGCACCGATCACGATGGCTTCCGCATGACGGGTCTCGGCAATCCCGGCGGCGATTGAGAGCATGATCCCGTTCCGGAACGGCACCACGGTTTTCTTCATGGAGTCTTGTTCGTAATGGCCTTTTGGAATTTCGCCTCCGGTTAGCAGCAGGTCTGAGCTGAAGTGTTGGGCAATGAAGCCCAGGGGAATGATCACGTGCGGGATGCCCAAGCGCTCGGCCTGGTGCCGGGCAAATGGCAGTTCGCGGGCGTTGTGTTTGGCTCCATAATCGAAGCTCAAGCAGGCAGCGACGCCATAAACCTGGCGGGCTTCATACAAAGCCGCCACCGAGTCCATGCCTCCACTTAGCAGCACAATAGCACGTTTAAGCGCAGTCATCCGGGATAATGGGCCTCCACACGCACGGTGATGCCGCCCCGGGAAGCGAACTCGCCCCGGACCATCATGGCCCGGGGATCACAGGCGGCCACCAAGTGATCCAGGATCCGGTTGATAATCTCCTCGTTGAAACTCGCCGTCGCCCGGTACGAGGAGAGGTAAAATTTCAGGCTCTTGGTCTCGATGCACTGTTCGCTGGGCACGTATTCGATATGGACAGTCGCAAAATCCGGCTGCCCCGTGATCGGGCACAGGGACGTGAAATCCGAACACTCGAATTCCACCGTGTACTCGCGGATTTGGTACAAATTTTCAAAGGTCTCGAGGATGCCGACCGCCGGTTCCGTGGGGGATTTAGCGGTGGTGCGGCCCAAGAGGGTGAGGCCGCGTTTGGAGGGGTCGGATTTTTTGTTGTTTTTGGTCATCGGAGTGGTCGTTCGAAGGGGGTACTTTCGGGCTGAAAGGGGCCGGAGCGCAATGGGATTCCCTGCGGTCGGCCCGGGCAACGAAGAGCTCATCCTAAACTCGGCAGCACCCCGCCAGTCGGGCCACGACGGCGTCTGTGGGGGCGATGGCGCTTTGGTCCCGCAGGGACACCCGAAAACAACCCGACGAATTCTCCTGAATCCGGCAGTTGGCAGGCGAGTGTAGCTGGCGAGGCAGCTTAGCGGACAGGAATGGAATCGGGCAGGCCTGGAGGTCAAAGGTGCGAGCCGCCAGTCCGAGCCGCCCGATCCGCTCGGGCCACAGCAGCGCCGCCGACCCGAACCGAACCGACTGGGTGAACCAATAAACCCGACCCAAACACCCCCATCCCCCCTGATATGGTGTCGGACACAGACGTCAGGGACGAAAGGAAGGCCAGGCCGGGCCGCCAAATTGATTCCCGGGTCTGCTAAAACTCGCAGCCTAACGCGCTGGATTCAGGCTCAACACTCCTGGCGGCACACCATTGGAGGGCTGCTTGGGCGGCGAGGGTGCCGGTGGCAAAGCATCCTTGGATGAGATAACCTCCCGTGGGCGCTTCCCAGTCAATCATCTCGCCGGCAACGAAGATGCCGGGAACCCGGGCAAGCATGAGTTCGGGAGTGAGTTCGCTCCAAGCCACACCCCCGGCCGAGGAAATCGCTTCAGCAATGGGGCGCGGCTTTTGCAAGGCCAGCTTGCAGGCTTTGACTTCGCGCGCCAATGCCGCCACGGAGTCGAAGGGGCCATGGCTTTGAAGGATGGCCACGGCAGCCCGGTTCAGCTTCCAGAGCCGGGTTGCTTCCCCAAAGAGGTCCAGAGGGTTGGGCACCAGTTTGGAAACAAGCTTCTCAAATGGAACGTCGGGCTTGAAATCGACGGTGAGCTCGGGACTGGGCATCGATCTCAGTTCCGGGCCCAGTTGGTAGAGAGCGCCGCCTTCCAAGCCGTATTTGGTGATCAATAGTTCGCCGGCGGCTTCGCTCGTGTTTGCCCGTGCCACAATGGATTTCAGGGGATGACCTTCTGCGGACGCGAGCACGGAGTCGGGCCAGGCCAATTCCCACCCACAGTTGGCGGGCGCCAAGGGACTGACCCGGACACCCAAAACGGTGAGGGCGTTCACCCAGGAACCCGTGGAGCCGGATTGCGGCCAGGAACCCCCGCCCATGGCCAAAATGACCGCATCGGCATGGAGGTGGGCCGGGGTAGTGGCTGTAGCAAATTCGGTTTCGAGAGGGGTGCCCGGACGAATCGCCACCAGCCGATGGTGCATGAGGAAGGTAACGCCCAGATCGCGCAGCTTTTGGACCCAGCGCCGGAGCAAGGGGGCCGCCTTGAGCTCCCGGGGATAGACGCGTCGGGTCGAAGCCACAAAGGTTTCCACCCCAAGACTGGCGGCCCATGCCTGGAGGGCGTCTGGGTTGACGTTGGCGATGAGGGAAGGCCAAAAATCCGGGGGCATCTCCGGGCCACTGTACCGGGTGGCGAATCGGTCCGGGTGCTCGGCTCGGGTAAGGTTGAGCCCGCCCCTGCCAGCGACCAGGAACTTGCGTCCGACCGAGGGCATAGCGTCGGCGAGCGTCACCCGGGCACCTGCGGAGGCCGCGATTTCCGCGGCGCGCAGCCCAGCGGGGCCGCCGCCAACGATGAGGATGGTGAATGCTCCCATAGGAGGGGGAAGGTTAAAGGGTGAAGTATGAAGTATGAAGTATGAAGTATGGGGGCATCGCGTGTGGCAGGGCGGAACTTTTTCCCTGCCATTGGGCCACTGATCAGGAAGGATCCAGCGATGGAATTCGCTGAGAAGAACGGAACTGTGTGGATCACGATAATCGGCGATGGCCGCAAGGAGGATGTGCCCGAGTTGGCGTCCTACGCCAAAGCCGCAATGGGCCGTGGACTTCGTGCCTTCGCGGTCGATCTTTCCGAATGCACGGGTCTGGAACCCGAGTTTACGGGAACCCTTGCCGGGCTCGCCCTCCGTCTCGATGAGCTCGGGTCCGGCTCGGTCCGACTTTTCCATCTCGACCCGGCCATGGAAAGCGGCCTCCGGGATCTCGGCCTGGACCGCCTTTTTGAGTAGCAAACGGGTTCTCCGTGCATTTCCCGGCCAGTTTGCCTCCCAGACAGGGCGAACGATGGAGGCTCAAGGGGCTCCGTCAGGAATCGGCTGGAGGGCCGCCGGCTTGCTGCTTGCCCCCACCGATATCAGCGCCCTTTAACTTTCACGAATCAGGGCGGCGTAGGTCTCGCTGGGGCGGTCGCCAAAGTGATCCTCCACGTGCCGCTCGGTGCCATTGGGGAAGTCGATCGAGTGCAGGCCGAAACGCGGGGTGAAGGTGCCCCACTCGTAATTGTCGAAAAGCGACCAGTGGAAGTAGCCCACCAGCGGAATCCCTTCTTTGCGGATCCGGTTCACCTCATGAACGTGGAGCCGTAAGAATTGGCTGCGGGTCATACGGTCGCGCCGGTGCTGGTGCGGGCCCGTATGATGGCGACGGAGCGCCATGCCGTTTTCGGCAATCAAGACCGGCCGCTCGAAGTCCTCCGCGTAATGTTTGCAGAAGAAATGTAACCCGCGCGGGAGGACCCGCCAATCCCACCATTTGCTGGTGACGGTGGCCAGCATCCATGTCCGCAGGGAACTATGGCGGAACTCGTGGTCCCAGAACACGGGGAGCCGGAAGGCGTGTGCGGCAAAGGGATCATAATAGTCCAGGCCGATGTAATCGAGCGCCCGGGCCCGGGGAGCGCTATAGAGTTCCTCCAGCAAAGGGTCGAAGTGGGCTGTGCTGAAATGGCGGGATCCGATCCAATTGGAGAGCCGTTTGACGGCCGAGCCGAAGTAGTAGGCCAAATCACGATGCAAGGGGATACGTGCGCGGGCGAAAGCGGCTTGGAACTCGCGAGCCCTTTTGCGGATATGGATGCCGACCTGGGAGCGCGGCACGTGGCGTTCGCGTGCGCAAAGGAGATCGAGCAGGAGTTTGTCCGACCAGTAGAGGTCGCTGCAGTAGTTGTTGAAAGTGACCATGGGCGCGGGCCATCCGGCTTGGGCATGGAGATCATGGAGGGCATTGTAGGCCTTTACATGGGCGCGCAGCAGGTGGTTGTAGGCCCGGGTCATCGTATGGAGCCCCCCGGGACTGTCGGCCGGGAACTGGTGGCCCAGGTAGCTGTTGAGCACCAACATGTTGGGTTCGTTGATCGTGATAAACCAGCGCAGGGGCCGCTCCAAACGCTCGTTGAGGTAACCCACCGCGTAGCGCACGTACCGGGCGAAATGTTCGGCCGTCCCGGGCTCGAGCCACGGGTCCGGCCCCAGCCATGCCGGATGGACGAAATGATGAAGGGTGAGAACGGGTTCGAGTCCGTTGGCGCGGCAATCGGTCAAGATCTCGACGTAATGGTCCAAGGCGGCGGTATCGAACGGGGGCGGAGGGCTGGGCTTAACAGGGGTGAATCCTACCCGCTGGCCCATGAAGTGCCGTGCGGTGGGCTCCACCTGCGCCGGTTGGATGCGGCTCCATTCGATGCCCATACGGAAAGCATTGAGCCCCATCTCCCGGCAACGGACAAAATCCTCGTGGTAACGGTGCCAGAAATCGGCGCTGGGGCCGGTGTGGGCGACCTCGCCGGCGCGCTCGGAGATGGCCCAATTGGTTTGGGGTTGGCCCGGGCCGTTGTAGCCGCCTTCAGCTTGGTAGGCGGAGGTGGCGACGCCCCAAAAGAAAGAATTAGAAGATGAACCACTCATGGGCAGCGACCTGAGCGGTCGCCCATGGTGAGGTGGAATGCAAGCGGGTAGGCGCGTCTCCCGCCCTCCGCAGAACCGATCCAACAAAGCCAACCAACAAAGCCGACCACCAGACCCGACCACCAGACCCGACCACCAGACCCGACCACCAGACCCGACCACCAGACCCGACCAC
>JAYVTN010000259.1:0-10716 GCA_043788785.1 Spartobacteria bacterium
CGCCTTGGGACCCGAATGCGCCCGGTTCTGAGCGCCTTGCTGGTGGTCGGAGGAGTCGTTTTGCTGTGGGTCTTTATCCAATGGCGGAGCGCCCCTCCCGCGCCGGACCGGGTCCTGTCCTTGCGAACGGGGCCCCCGGCGCGCTAGCTCGACCCCCCGTGCAGCATTCCGAACATCTCCAAAAGCCAGTATCCGAATACGCCAGGACCGATTTCCCCCTGCTGCGTGTAGGGATGTCTGTCGACCAAGCCCTGGGAGTCATCCGGGAGAAAGGGGTGGGCGAGCGCATCGTCTATTTCTATGTAGTCGACGAGGAGGACCGCCTGGCCGGGGTGCTACCCACGCGGCGCTTGCTCACGGCCCAGCCCCTGACGGCTTTATCGGAGATCATGATTCGCCGGGTGGTGGCTATCCCCCAAACGGCCACCCTGTTGGATGCCTGCGATATATTTGTGCTCCATAAATTCTTCGCGCTCCCGGTGGTCGATGAAAAACGGAGGGTAGTAGGGATTGTGGATATCGGGGTCTTTGCCGAGGAAGTCCTTGACCTGAACGAGCCCGAGCAGGTCGACAATGTGTTCGAGGCAATCGGGTTCCGCATCTCCGAGGTCCGCGGCGCTTCCCCGTTAAAGGCGTTTACGTACCGGTTTCCCTGGTTGTTGGCGACCATCGGCAGCGGGACCATGGGGGCCATGTTGGCGGGTATTTTCGAGGCAACCTTGGAACGCGCGTTGGTGGTCGCCTTCTTCCTGGCCCTGGTCCTCGCTTTGGCCGAAGCCGTGAGCATCCAGTCCATGACGCTCACGTTGCAGGCCCTGAGGACCACGCGTCCATCGCGGCAATGGTTTTTTCGCGCCCTGAAGCGGGAAACGCTCTCCGCGCTGTTACTGGCGGCGGGTTGCGGGTCGGTGGTGTTCCTGATCATCTGGGGGTGGCGTCACTCGTTAGCTTCGGCGGCTGTCATTGCGGGAAGCGTGTCGGGGTCGGTTGTCATCGCCAGTCTGGCGGGCCTGGCAATCCCCTCGGTCCTTCATGCGATGAAGTGGGATCCGCGGATCGCCGCCGGCCCCATCACTTTGGCTTGCGCCGACGTCCTCACGTTGCTGCTATATTTTTCGCTGGCGACTTGGTTTCTTTAACTCTTCAGCCTTTCAATACCTTATGCACCTGCCTGTTTTAATTGCCCCCTCCCTGTTGGCCTGCGATTTCGGCCGGTTGAACGAGGAGGTCCGCCGTGCTGAAGCGGCCGGCGCCGATTGGCTGCATATGGATGTGATGGATGGACACTTTGTGGATAATATCTCCTTTGGCCCGGCTTTCGTGGCGGCCACCGCCAAAGTGGCCACCGTGCCTTTGGACGTTCATCTGATGGTCGAGCGGCCCGACCACTTTCTGCCCCGATTCACGGAATGGGCCCGCAACGTGACGGTTCACGTCGAAGCCCGCCATGATGTGTCGCGCACATTGGCGGCAATCCGCGCGGCCGGGTGTACTTGTGGCCTCGCGCTGCGGCCGGGGACCGATTTCGGAGTCCTTGAACCTTTTCTTAGTCAAATCGACCTTCTCCTGGTCATGACGGTGGAGCCCGGATTCGGGGGCCAGCCATTCATCCCTGCAATGATGGAGAAGGTGAAGGCTGCGGCTGAGGCGCGGGAGCGTATGGGCCTGAATTACCGGATCGAAGTCGACGGGGGGATTAACAAGGAGTCCGGCGCTCTCTCGATTTCTTGTGGAGCCGACACCCTGGTAGTGGGGACTTTCGCCTTTGGCGCGCCCGACATGGCTGGAGTGCTCGCGCAATTGCGCCAATGACGCCCCCCTAGGCCCCTAGACCCCTAGACCCCGGATCAGTCGGATCAGTCGGATCAGTCGGATCAGTCGGATCAGTCGGATCAGTCGGATCAGTCGGATCAGTTTATTGGAGGCTGGTTTCCGGGGGCGGTTGACCGTTGGCCAGCCTCGCCAAGACTTCACCCACCAGGAAAAGCGATCCGGTCACCAGCACCGGTTCGGGATGAGCTTGCGCGAGGGCATAGGCGGCGGGCAGGTCAGTGCCGGGTGTGGTGGGAATGGTCGGGTGCAGCCGCCGCAGGACTGCGGCCAGATCTTCTGCCGTGCACGAGCGGGGATTCTGGACGCCAACAGTGATGAACCGGGCAGCGATGGGCCCCAAAGCGGCACAGACATCCTCGACGGCTTTGTCCTTGAGGACGGCCATGAGCACGGTGGCTTTGGACGTGCCACGGATTTCCCGCCAGGCCTCGACCAGACACCGGGCCGCAGGGGCATTATGGGCGCCGTCGAGAATCAGCTTGGGATGGACTTGCTGGAATCGGCCTGGCCAGTCGACCGTGGCCAAGCCGCGGGCAATCGCGGCCGGGTTGACGGTCAATCCTGAGTGCTGGATCGCTTGGATGGCCAGTGCCGCATTCCATCGCTGGTGGCTGCCGACGAGACCCACGGGGAATTGCCCGGTGGGCGCGCTCACCAGATGCAAGGGCGCTTGGCGCTGGTGGGCCACTTCATGGAGCACACGTTGGGCTTCGGGATCTTGGCTCTGGGTGACCACGGGCCTTCCGGCTTTGATGATACCCGCCTTCTCCGTGGCAATGGTCTCCAACGTATCCCCGAGCCATTGCTGGTGGTCGTAGCCGATCGCCGTGATGACGCTGATCGTGGAATCCACGATATTGGTCGCATCGAGGCGCCCCCCCATCCCCGTTTCCAGGACAAGCACTTTGACGCCCTGCTTCTGGAAGTGGGCCAGAGCCAGCGCGGTTACCAATTCAAAGAACGTGGGGCACTGCTCCCAGGAACTCACTTGCTCGCGGATGCGCGTCATGAGGGCGGCGAAATCCTCCTCCGAAATCGGTTCCCGATCGATCTGGGCGCGTTCCCGGCAGCTGATGAGATGGGGCGAAATGAAAAGACCAGTCCGATACCCCGCAGCCCGGCAGATCGCTTCGAGCATCGCGCACACCGACCCTTTGCCGTTGGTTCCGGCTACGTGGAAAATGCAGGTGCCCGTGGGGAAAACCACGCCAAGCGCATCCAAGAGACGGCGGATACGCTCCAGGCCGGGATTGATGCCGTGGAGTTGGGTGCCGTAAAGCCAGGCGAGCGCTTCGGGATAATTCACTTGGCCGACGCCAAATACCCGATGAGTTGGCTGAGTGTATCGCGCAACTGCTTGCGATGGACAATCTTGTCAATCAACCCATGTTCCTCGAGGAACTCCGAGGTTTGGAAACCAGCCGGTAGATCCTGATGGGTGGTCTCGCGGATGACCCGGGGCCCAGCAAATCCAATCATCGCCCGCGGCTCTGCGAGAATGACGTCCCCGATGGTAGCGAAGCTTGCGCTGACCCCGCCCGTGGTCGGATGCGTAAGTACCGAGAAGTAAGGCAGTTTCGCTTGGGCGTGCAAGGCAAGGGCTCCGCAGGTCTTGGCCATCTGCACCAAACTGAGAACGCCTTCGTACATGCGCGCTCCCCCCGAGGCGGAAACGATAATCACTGGGACACGGGTTCGGGTGGCATGTTCGATGACCCGGGCCAGTTTTTCGCCGACCACCGAGCCCATGGTAGCTGCGATGAAATTGAAATCCATGACAGCGATGGCCACGGGACGTTGCTCGATAGTACCTGTGCCTGTGATTACGGCGTCCTTGAGGCCGGTCTTCTTCTGGTAGCTTTTGAGCCGGTCGCTGTAACTGGCCATCCCTGTGAATTTGAGCGTATCAACGGACACCAGGTTGGGGTCGTGTTCCTGGAAGCTGTCGGGGTCTACGATCTGGTTGATCCGGTCCCGGGCCCCGACCGTCAGATGGTGGTCGCATTTGGGACACACCATCAGGTTCTGAACCAGCTCCAGGTTGTGAATGACTTCCGCGCAGCTCGAGCATTTTTGCCAGAGCCCCTCGGGGACTTCGCGTTTTTTTTCCGAAGTGAACGTCGGTTTGGAGAAAATACCCATAGGGAAGGAAGGTTAGCCGCGAGCCACGGTGAGAACGCGCACGGAAGCGGCTCCCGCCTGGGTTAAGACCAGCGCACACTCCTCGACGGTGGAGCCTGTGGTGAATACGTCGTCTACGAGCAGGAGGTTGCGGTTGCGCACGGGGGAACTTTGGCGTATCCGGAAGGCTCCACGCAAGTTTTCCATGCGGTGTTGACGATCCAGGCGGGTTTGGGTCGAAGTGTAGCGGATCCGTTCCAAAGCATTGAGAACGGGTACGTTGCATTCTTTGGAGGTCATTTGGGCGAGGACCTCAGCCTGGTTGAATTCGCGTTCGCGTTTGCGCCGGGGATGGAGGGGAACGGGGACCAAGGCGTCAATGGGGGGGCAAAGGAGGCGGGGATCGTCGAGCGCGGCCCTGAGCCACTGGGCAAGGGGATGTCTTAAGTAATGCTGCCCGTCATACTTGAAGCGGTGGATAAATTCACGGACCACGCCGGTACTGCGCATGGGTGAGACCGCGTGCTGGAAATGGAAGTGGCGCGCGTGACAATTGAGACAAGTGAAAGCCGACTCCAGGCATCCAAAGAAGGGTTGGGAGCAGCGCTGACAAAAGGGCGCCCGGATCCACGGCAGATCCCGCGCACATTGCTCGCAGAGGTGACTGCCGGCGCAGGTGTCGGCCCCGCACCCCGCGCAGTGTGGCGGGAGAAGGAGGCTCAGGAGCGCTTCAGAGCTCCCGCGGAGTGCATGGAGGAGGTGCCGGGCGGCCGCAGGCAGAGTCACCCTTGAGCATCCACCATAGGCACACGCCTGCAAGCGCGAGCACGCCTACGGGCACCAACCCGATCTGGAGTTCATCTCCGACCCACGGCAATGCCATCGCGTCGCGCTTGGTGAACTTGCTGAAGCCCATCTTCACAAACACCACCCCTGCGTGGAATCCAATGCTCATCCACAAGGCCCCGGTTCGGACGGTGGCATACCCCAAAACCCACCCAAGGACAAAAATCGTGCTGAATCCGGCCACCAAGGTGGTGGGTTCCACGAATTGGTGGAACACACTTGGAAGCAATTGCATTCCAGAGAGCCAAGTCACCTCCCCGATCTTTACAGTTGCGTCCGGCTTGAGGAAGTGGACCGATGTAAATAGAGCCGTGACAGCCAGCAATGCTAGTTGGGGCCGCATCGTCCGTTTGAGAAGCCCAAGAATAGCCCCGCGGAACAGGCTCTCCTCCAGAACGGCCACGACCAAGGCGGAAAGCGCGATTTTGGGGAGCTGGTTGAAAGGGAGCTCGGATTTCCAGTGGTAAAAATCCAGAGCGACATAGACCGCCGCCATGGCAGCAACCGCCAAACCCGCCGTGGCGAATCCCTCAAGAAGATGCTTTTTCCACGACAGATCAGGTTGCAGCCCGAGTTCCCGGACCGAGCCGATCCTTAGCCAGACAACCGTCGGCCACAGCAGGGCCAGCGCCGTCACCAGCATGGCACGGTTGAAATAGCGCTGGAACCCGGCGTCCTTTAAGAAAATGAGCATTCCTTGGTTTGCCACCCATTGACCGCCCCAATACAAGGGAGGGGCCAAAGCCATGCCCAAAACGAGCACCGCCGCGAAATAAGCCAAGATTTTGAGAAAGTGTTTCAGAATCTCCAGTATTGTCGGCAGCTCCTACCCGCTCACCAGCCAAATCCATAATGCCTAGAAATTGTCACGTTTGGAAGACCAAGACCGAAACCGGCGAGAAGCGCGAAGTGCGCGCCGAGAAGTTTGGCAAGAAATGGCGGATTCAGGCCCAGGTCAAAGGAGAGCCGGGATGGACGTACTACGACACGCCCCGATTGGAGGACCTTTTGGCACTGCACGACGTGCTGTGGCGCAAGTACCAGCGCAAGCATCTAGCGTTTGAGGACGTGGAAGCCATCGGGAAGCTGATCCTCGATCTCGGGGCCGAAGTGCCCGTCTATGACTGAGTGGGGGCCTGCCAGTACGGAGGCGATCGCCGCAGACCGGGCCCACGGGTGGCATCCATTTACCCCAATGGGGCCCTGGTGTGAGCCCACTCATGAGCCTCTCGTGTTGGTCGAAGCTCAAGGCGCTTGGCTTTTTGATAGCCACGGCCGCCGCTATCTGGATGGAAACTCCTCCATTTGGACTAATCTCCATGGCCACCGGCACCCGCGGATTGATGCCGCTTTGCGGGACCAGCTTGACCGGGTAGCCCATACCTCTTTCCTCGGTTTCACCAATATCCCGGCTTCCGAACTAGCCCGCCAGTTGGTGGGGTTCTGGCCTGAGGGCACTTTGAGCCGGGTGTTCTTTTCCGATGACGGTTCGACGGCTGTCGAGGTGGCCCTGAAAATGGCGGCCCAGTATTGGCAACTCCGGGGGCAGCCGGGGAGGACCGGGTTCGTGGCTTTCAACCAGGCTTACCATGGGGATACGATGGGGGCTTCCAGTCTTGGTGGGATCAGCTTCTTCCATGAACGCTTTTCGGGTTGGCAATTTCCTGTGACCCACGTGGCTGGACTGGAGGAGCTTGCCCAGATTGATCCCCTGAAGCTCGCGGCCGTGATCATCGAGCCTCTGGTCCAGGGCGCAGCCGGCATACGGCTTTGGCCAAAGGGTATGCTCAAAGCCCTGCGGCAGTGGTGTGATCTCCACGACGTCCTCCTCATCGCCGACGAGGTCATGACCGGCTTCGGACGCACCGGAGCTATGTTTGCCTGTCAACACGAAGCGGTTGTCCCGGACTTTATCGCTTTGGCTAAGGGCCTCACGGGTGGCTATCTCCCCCTGGCCGCAACCCTTACCACCGAACGCGTCTTCAACGCTTTCTTGGGCGGCCCTGAACGGGCCCTCTATTACGGACACAGTTATACGGGCAACCAGCTGGGATGCGCCGCAGCTTTGGCCAATTTGGCCGTGTTCCGGGAGGAGCGCGTCTTGGCGGGCCTGGAAGGCAAGATTGGGCTTCTGACGGGGCTGCTCGAGGCACTCGTCCCCCTGGAATGGGTGCGCGAAGTGCGCCAGTGCGGGTTTATCGTCGGCATAGAGTTGCAGCAGGCAGACGGAACAGATTTTGGAACCGCCGAACAGATGGGGGCGCGGGTTTGTTTTGCGGCCCGGGCACATGGACTGCTGACCCGGCCTATCCGGGACGTTATCGTCCTGATGCCGCCCTACTGCGTGACGGATGAGCAATTGACCAGTGCAGTGGAGGCTGTCCGCCGGGCAATCCTGGAGGCGTGTGAACCCGAAGGGTTCCCAGAAAGTAGCCGGGGCGTGGAGCGCAGCGACACCCCCGGATTGCGATCAAAACCGTTGTTCACCCCGAAGGGGTGACAGAAATGGACCGCTGACGCTCGAATGCCTCAGTTGTATCGGCTGTTTCCCGCAGCCAATTTTACCGCCGAGGGCGCAGTGGAACAGACGGTAAAAATAGCCGTGCCGAACAGCCCGGGGGAGCATTTACCAAACATCGCTCGCAGGAGGCAGAGAAGGCCGTCCTAAACCTTCCTTAATCTAGCGCTATCCGAACCGGTCCTTATTTTTTAAGCGTTTCGATGCACATCGAAAACGCGTTCGGTAGTGTGTAAGTCGCCACCTTCGTATCTGAATGCGGCATGGGCTAAGATGTAACGCGCGTTTTCCGGAACGGTTGTTGTGTATGAAAACCGTTGGGCGACACCCGGTCGAACGAAGTAATAGCCGGATTTATCTGGAATGACTTCGGTGTTCGTAAGGTCGTGTGGAAAAGAGAGTCTGCGGTCGGGGCCAAGAGCCAGCGGATCGGTGGCCTTGAGGCCGAGGATCCGTAGCGAAATACTCACAAACCTCTGTTCAACGTGGCCACGGTTAATGGCATGAAGTGAGAAGGAGGCGATGCGAACGCCATTCTTTGGCTCGAAAAACTCGCAAGAGATATTGAGCTCGATTCGCTGTGCATGCTGGCTCTCGCGCCAGAAGCGACAGTAGGCCCACAAGCCGGCCGCAACGAGTGCGATAAGCTGTGCAAACGAAAAGAACACGTCGAATAGGTTTTTGGTATCGCTACTCATGGCGTGGAAAACGGGCTAAGGGTCAGGCTCTGGCGCAACGTGTGCGCAAAGGCGCGTGGCTTTCCGGACCCAACTCCCCGCGCCCACGCTGTCGGCTGCAACGAAGGGAGGCGCATTACAATGGATTTTGGGACCAATCATTGAGAGCCGGAAATGGGCGTGCTCGATCTTGGAGCATCGCCTTAAAGTGCTTGGGAACCGAGTCGGGAATGCCGATCTGCGGTGAAGGCGAGCGTCCAAAAAGTGTCTCTCTGGAGGAGCTCATAGGCAGTTGTCGGTTTCGGGGAGCATGCCCCGATGGTCACTGATAAGAGGAGTAGAAAAATCGACTTCACGGGAATGCGCTCGAATACGCCTGTTATTGGACAGCGGACTGTATATTTCCGCGGCGCTGCATTTCCGATCATCCCAGAATTCCTATAAGCGTTCCCGGCCGGAGGCGAGCCCGGAACACCGATCCATCTCCTGTGGTTTACGCCTGCCGTAGCTATCGGCGCGGTCTGGGCATGCAACGCGGATGCTAGGTGATGATTCCCGGACGGGGACGTCTTCGCTTTGACTTTTGAGCATTCTTGAGCACATTTGAGCCATGGCTGCCTCCACTCTTTTCCGTGTACGTGTTCCCACCGAGCGGCTAAGGCGGGCCGAAGAAGTGTTCGCTCGTCTCGGAATGAAATCCAGCGGTGCGTTCAACATTTTCCTAGCCCAAGTGGAGCTCCGGAACGATATGCCATTTGCCATTACCACAAACGTTGAGCGTTTGCTCACAACCGCCGAACAAGGAAAAACTTGGGAAGCCGCCCTCGGTGAGCACTGAAGCCAATCCGGGAGAAGTCTGGATTGTAGATTTCGGTGTTGCGGCAAAGCAACGGCCGGTTCTCGTTTTAGCATCCCCTAGTCCTAAGGCCCGCGGCTCCCGGGTCTTTGGGTGTCCCGTTCCTCGAACCCATTTACGGGCCATCAATTGGCCGTTATGCTGCGCAGATGAATATAAAAGTTTGCGCGTTGGCTCTGGTGGGAATGTTGGGGCTGGTGCGCTCAGGATTTGCAGAGGTCAAAACTGAGGTCATTGAATACAAGGAGGGCGAAACCCTTCTGGAAGGGTTCCTGGCTTATGACGATGCGATCAGTGGGAAACGCCCGGGCATTTTGGTAGTCCACGACTGGATGGGACTCAGTAGTCATACGCGCGACATCGCCCAGCAACTTGCCAAGATGGGATATGTGGCATTTGCGGCCGACATTTACGGCAAAGGAGTGCGTCCGGCCGACACCGAGGCATCGGCCGGAGAAGCTGGCAAATACAAAGCTGACCGGCCCTTACTAAGGAAGCGGGCCAATGCCGGCCTGGGCGAGTTGAAGAAGCGGGCCGAGTTGGTGGATCCGACCCGGCTCGCAGCGATTGGGTTCTGCTTTGGAGGCACCACCGCCCTCGAGTTGGCCCGCAGTGGCGCGGATATCGCCGGGGTTGTCAGTTTCCATGGCGGATTGGACTCCCCCACTCCGGAAGACGGCAAGAACATCAAGGCCAAGGTCTTGGTGCTGCATGGTGCTGATGATCCTTTTGTGAAAGCGGAGGATCTCCAGGCGTTCCAGAATGAGCTGCGCCAAGCCAAGGTGGACTGGCAGATGACGTACTACGGCAACGCGGTTCACGCGTTTACCCAGAAGGCAGCAGGAACCGACAACAGCAAGGGAGCCGCCTACAACGAGGCAGCGGCACGCCGGTCCTGGCAGGCAATGAAGAGCTTCTTTGAGGAGCTCTTCGGTGAAGGAAAAGCCGAAAGCCGAAAGCTAAAAGCCGAAAGCTAAAAGCCGAAAGCTAAAACGCTGTCCAGTCAGGTCAGGGAGGAACCCGGAAGAAAAAGCCAAAAGCTGAAAGCCGAAAGCTAAAACGCTGTCCAGTCAGCTCAGGGATGAGCCCGGAAGAAAAAGCTAAAAGCTGAAAGCCAAAGCTAAAACACTGTCCAGCCGATGAACCCGGAGGGTTGAAGGAAATTAGCCCCGGGTTCCGAACCCGGGGGACCGGCGCGATTTTCGGCACTGCCCCGGAGGGTGCGGGGGAAGCCGTATCGTAAAACGAGGTTGCTTCAACCCTCGTACCTGTTCCCCCGCCGGCTTCGGGGGGATTTCTCCTCGTCCAACGAACCCCGTATAAGAACGGGGCTAATTTCCACGACCCCTCCGGGGAGGAAGAGGGGAAGGGCGAGTTAGTCGGTGGTGAATTTGGCCGCGAAGGCCCCGTCCATGCCGTCGCGGAAGGGTCGTGTACTCCGCGTCTCAATCAGGCGTAAGCCGGGGACGCTTTGGAGTGCTTTCTCGACGACCTCCTCATTCTCTTCGGGCTCCAGACTGCAAGTGCTGTACACCAAGGCCCCCCCGGGTTTGAGCAGCGGAGCGGTGCGTTTGAGGAGGGCCAGTTGCTGGGCGGGCATCCGAATGAAATCTTCCTCTGTCAGCCGCCAGCGCACATCGACCCGGCGCCGGATGACTCCCGTATTGCTGCACGGCGCATCCACCAGGATGCGATCGAAACTTTGGGGTGCCAGGAGGCTGGATTCCTGCATGCAATCGTGCTGAACGGCTTCTGCGATCTCCACGCCGAGGCGCTGCAGGTTCTCACGCAAGCGGGCCACACGGGATTCGTAAAGGTCACAGGCCACGATCCGGCCTTGGTTCGCCATCAGGTCAGCGAGGTAG
>JAYVTN010000260.1:0-10812 GCA_043788785.1 Spartobacteria bacterium
GAAAGTGGAGGAATGCACCACGCACCGGTCCAAACTGCTGAAGGTCTTCTGGTAGATGGCCCGCCGGGTGATTACGGCAGCGCACGGCACGTAGCCGCCGCTTAAAGATTTTGCGACGGTAATGATGTCCGGCTCCAAATCCCAGTGCTCGAAGCCCCACCAGCGCCCGGTGCGGCCTAAACCGGTTTGTACTTCATCGCAGATGAGTAATGTGCCGTGTTGGCGGCAGAGCGCTTGGGCCTGCTGCCAGTAGTCGCCGGTTGGGAGGTGGACGCCTTTGCCTTGGACGGGTTCAATAATCAGAGCCGCCACGGTGTTGGAGGCCAGCGCCAGCGCCAAGGCATCCAGATCGTTGAGCGGCACAGCTTGGCAATGGTCGAGCAACGGGCCGAATCCATCCCGGAAATGGGTGTCGCCCATGACCGAGAGGGCGCCATTGGAGAGGCCGTGGAAGGAGCCTTTTAAATGAACCAATCCCGGGCGCCCCGTGGCGGCCCGGGCAAACTTGATGGCGCCCTCGATGGATTCGGTGCCGGAATTGCAGAAAAAGGAGGCATCCAAGTGAGCGGGGAGCTTTGCGAGCAAGGCCTCGGCGAGGAGACCGCTTAAGAGGGAGCAATCCATCTGGACCATGTTGGGCAGGTCCAGGTCGAGGACATCAGCGATGGCCTGCTTAATGGCGGGATGGCTGCGGCCGATGTTGAAGACGCTGTAGCCGCTGAGGAAATCGAGGTAGGCATCGCCTTTGCCGTCGTAAAGCCAAGCCCCCTCGGCCCGCGTGTAAACTTTGTCGAAGCCGATGATCGATTGGACATCCACCAACGTCCGATTGAGGTGCTCGCTATGGAGCCGATAGTTCTGGCCTTGGCGGGCGGCGACCAAGCTTTTGAGGTCAAACGGCATGGGCCCGACAATCTATGCGGTCCGGAGCCGGTGGCTAGGCAGAAAAAGCGCGGGGGCGTAGACGGGCAGGACGCGGCATGCGGACCGCTCCACCTGCGCACCGCCACCACCGCAGAGGAAATCGAGCTCCTGCGCGACGCCCTCAACCAGGGCCACTACCTCAAAGCCGGGCGTCCGGCAGGCCACGTCCTGTGGCAAGGCGCCTATGAGCGCGATCCGGAAAGCGGCACCGAAACCCTCGTTGCCGCGCTGAGTTGGGGCGGTGCCGCGTTGCGCCTCACGTCCAGTTGCGCCGCTTCATGGTTGTCGAGGAAGCCAGGCGGCCCAATCTCGCCTCGCGCAGCCGCGCCGATTTCTATACCGACACCGAAAAGCCCAAGCGCCTCTGGGTTTACGCCTTGAAAACCAACGCCCGCGAGCTCTTAGGCAGCCCGGGCGAACTCCCCGCGGCCCATACCGCAGGCATCAGGGACGGCGTCGCCGGAGCCCGCTGCCCGCTCAAATGCGACCAGCTCCGCAGTCTCCACCAGTCCCTGCGCCTGGTGCCCGATCCGCGCTCGCGGCGCAGCCGCCGCCACCCCATCGGCGCGATGCTTGGCATCATCTGCCTGGGTCTGTTGGGCGGCGCCAAGGACGTCAAAAGCTGCTGGGGCAAAGCCGGCCCTCTTAGTCAGGAACAACGCCGCGCCATCGGTCTGAGCAGCCGTGAAAAAGACTCCCGCCGCCTCTACCTGCCCGGCTACGACGCCTTCAACGACCTGCTTGCCAAGATCGACCCTCACCAACTCGCCCGCGTCCTCAACGAATGGCTGGCCCAAAACGAAGGCATCCTGCCGCGCAGCCTTGCCATTGATGGAAAATCCATCGGCTCACTCAAGGGCGGCATCATCACCCTCTGTCACCAAGCCACCGGAGGGCCCGTCGCCATGGCCGTCCACCAGGGAGCCAAAGAAGACTGCGAAATGCCTGTGGCCCGCGAGTTGTTAGAAAGCGTCCAGCCCTCGCTCGTCACCGCCGTCGTCACCGCTGACGCCCTCCACTGCCAGAAACCGCACCATCGTGGACAAAGGCGGCGACTATCTCATAGCCCACAGCGACAACCAACCCAAGCTAAGGCAACAAGCCCGCCGCTTGCTAGAGGCGGCCCCCCCCGATGGGCTTTCCGCTGCGGACGCACTCGGGGCGAGGTCTTTCCAGAAGGCGTCAATGGTCGAATCGCCAGCTTCGAGCGGGCCGAATGGCAAATCACCGGTAATGCCGTTGCGGGTGAAGCGGAGCACCCCCCGGCTGCCCGGCTTCAAGTTCAAGCGGGCGATGTCGTTGAGATCAGCGCGGCCTTGAGTGGTTTCGGTCGCACCCAGAAGGTCGCCAGCTAGGTTGAAGGCCTTCAGACTAGCGGCGATTCGTTGGCCGGCTTTGGCATCGAACAAACGGACCCCGAGTCGTGCAGTCGCAGAGTGATCGGCATCGGCCGCAGCGTAGCGTGCCGTCACATCCACAGCGCCAACCGTCCCGTTTTCCGGTGCCCAGGCCATGGGGAAAGCGACCGACTTCTGCCATGAACTGGCGTAGATCCCGTGCTCAGGAGACGTGGCGCCGCTCGCATCCTTGACAAACCAGGCTTGATCCAAGCCTTTGGCGTTGAACTCGTCGGCACCAGTGAAATGCCAAGTCCCATCCCAAATTTCCACCCAGGTATGGTTGCCGCGGTTGTTGGCCCACATCGGGGTGCCGACCACGCGTGCCGCGATGCCGACGGCCCGGCAAGCGTCCACCAGGATCACTGAGAGTCCCGTGCAAGTGGCCATGCCGGATTCCATCGATTCCTTGGGACTCTGGCTGGTGTGTTTGCGGCGCGTGTTGTAGTGGACACTGACCAGCTTGAAAAATTCCCGGTTGAGGGCCTGTGCCGCTTCGGAAGCCGTTTTAGCCTCTTTGACCAATGGCCTTGCGCGCGCCAGGAAATCGGCCCGCCAAGGATGCCGCGCTTCGTCGAGAACCGCGTACGGAAGCACATCATTGAAGAAGAGCTCTTCCGGAACCTGTGCCGCCCACGGGAACTCTGCCCGGGCACGGAAAGCGAACTCCAGGTTTTCCAAGAGGTACTCGGCGGTCAGCGAGGAGCGGTCGCCCGCGGGCATGTGTTCGATCAAGAAACGGGCGGCCCGTTCCCCGGATTCCCCGTGGCCTTGTTTGGCGCGTTCGATGAAGCCATCCAGGGGAGCGGCAGCCGCACTTCCGGCAAGCGCCAGACATAAAAGAACAAAGGGGCGCACAGCCGGCAGGGTGAACATGGCTCGGGAGCCTGCGCGAGAGCGGGCAGCGGAAAAATCTAAAAAGCTGAAATCTAAAAAGCTGAAAGCTGAAAGCTGAAACCGGGGGGACTGGTGCGGGGCGGACTGGCCGGATGCGAGCGTTCAGAAATCCGTGGGTTGGCCCACTGCTTTCCACGCTTCGAGTTCGCGCGCCGCGCTCTGAAGTTTCTTGAGCGCCTTCTCCGTGGCGTACTTCCCCAGCACCAAGCGCAGTGGCGGCGCTTTCCAAGAACTGGAGGAACTTGCCACTGGTACGGTCGTAGTCAGGAAGGTGGCTTTCTCCACGCTCCAGGGAGCGGCCGATGAAATCGGTCCTGAACGGTCCGGGTTGCACGATGGTGACCCCGATTCCTAGTGGCTTGAGTTCCGCTGCCAGGGACTCAGAGACCCCTTCCAACGCCCATTTGGTGGCTCCGTAAATCGAGAAGCCCGCGTAATTGGAGATGACCGCCGCGGCCGAGATATTCACGAGATGCCCGTGTTGCTGGGAACGCAGGATTGGAAGGAATGCGCGTATGAGCTCCAAAGCACCGAACAAATTGACTTCGAAATTGCGTGCGGTTTGCTCGGGGCCCAGCTCCGTAGCCGGCGTTGTTAACGAGAACGTCGATGCGCCCGAAAGCTTGACACTTAGGTGGGGTGAGGGTGCCGCGGGAATCGCTTCCCGCCGAACCCGCCTCGTCAATCACACCAAGGTTGAGCTCGTGGAGTTCGTTGGAATTGGCTGGCACCTTCCACCGAAAGAGGGGATCGCCCCAGGCTCGGAGTGCGATACAGAGGACAACGGCTACAGAAGGGTGGTCCGGGGCAACCTCAGACGACCGAGAAATGAGCTCTCCCCCTTTCGAATAAAGGGAGAGAGCGGGTGACGCGACTCGAACGCGCGACATCTTCCTTGGCAAGGAAGTGCTCTACCAACTGAGCTACACCCGCATGAGAGGGCGAAAAAGTAGGAGGGCTCGCAGCGGGTTGCAACTTTTATTTTCGAGGAACCGAAACGGTCGGGGTTCTATCTCCGGAAGGTCGCTGGATGCGGCATGGGCTTCCAGCGCATGTCAGGCGAGCCGCCGGGAGAGGCACGCAAATCCGGCAACGTCACAAAGGTTTGAAACGTGGCTGCCCACGCCGACTATATCCGGCCGCCCAGCTCGGCACCGATGGCCATTAGCAGCGCGGTTTCTTCCGGCGTCCAATCGTGGGAGGTGGCTTTCGCGATGCCCAAGACTCCGCGCAGTGCTCCTTCGGTAATCATGGGAACAGCCAAGGAGCCTTCCATTCCGGTCTGCCGTGCTGCCGGTTTGGCGTGGCCGGAGGTATCGGTCTGCAAATTACAGAGACTTACGGCTTCCATGCGCTCAGCCGCGAGCCCGGCGATGCCCTTTCCGATGGGGACGGTGTCCACAATCGCTACAATGTGCGGCGGCAGATTAGCACTGGCAGCCAACTTCAGTACGCCATCACTGAGGCGGTGGACCGTTCCAGCCTGACAGCCGAAATGGGCAAGGGTGGAGGCAAGGACGGCATCGGTGGAGACATCCAATGCAGAAGCGATCAAGACAGGGAGCGTGCTCATTGGCTTTAGGGATAGCATTAACAAATGGCGAAGTCCAAGTCCATGGCGACAGGAAGGCATCCAGGGCGTCTAAGGCTTTTGACAGGATTAGCGGGATTTACGGAATTGTGAGGGGGGATTTGGATTTCGGTTCGTAATCCCAAAAGCACAATCCCGGCAATCCTGTCGCTCCTTCAACCTTCCTCACGGGAAAATGTGGCCAGTTTGCGCTGTAAATTGAGGTGGAAACTGCCCAGCGGGAATTCGTCGTCGTGCACCGAAGCGATCCAAGCTTTTGGGTCAGTCTCGTCGACGAGCTTGCGGGAATCGACCTTCCATTGGGAGGCCACGTTGGGGCGCAAGTACCGGGAAACCAGATCATGGGCGGCGATCCAGAATCCTACCTTCGAACAGTTGGCACCCTCTTTGTAGAGAGCCGTCACTTGGTGGCGCAGGTCGGTGATGGCTTCGGATAAACACTCCCAGCGAAGACTAAGGCGATTGTCGCGCCATACCGCGACGTCACGCTGGTGAAGGAACGCAAAGAGCAACTGGCCGCCGAGCGCATCATAGTTCCGCACGCGACTGCCCGTGACCGGGAAACGCAGGATCCGGTCGAGCACCATCGTCCAGCAAACGTACCTGGCAGAGTGGAAGCCTTCGGCGGCGAGCTGGCGGGCTTGTTCAAAGCTGCGCAAATCCACGCGCAGTTCCTCCAGCGCATACATCCAGAACGGGGCGCGCTGACGGATCATGAAGGGATCGAAGGGTAACTCGCCCAAGCTGTGGGAAGCATCGTGGATCAAGTCCCACAGGGCCATGGTATTGAGCACCAGCGTCTTTGAGCCCAGAAAGGCTTCTAGCTCGGGATGCAGTGGCATTCCCAGGATGCGCGCCGAACGTGCCAGGCAGTTCTGGAAACGGAGCGCCTCCCGGTCACAAAAGATCACCCCGAAATCGTTGGAAGCCCGCGTCTTGATGCTAACCGTTTCCGGGAAAAGGACGGCACATTCGCTATCGTAGCCTTGTGTGTAGGCGACGAGGTGGCCGGGAACGAATTTCGGGTTGCGGTAACGCTGATGCTCGAGTTCAGCCAGCCATTTGGGCCACGGAGTGCGCATGAGGAGTGCCTCGAAGCGGATATGGCTGGAAGCATTTGGGGTATACATGGGGAACAGCACCCAATGTTCGAGCCCGTCAATGCGCTGGCGCTCGGGATGGAAGGCCGCCAGGGAGGCCGCGAAGTCCGGTCTGGTGAAGCCGGCCTGGATCCAACCCTTGAAATCGGAGGCGAGCGCTCCGAAGTACTCCGATTGATGCGGAAAGCTGGGCGCCAGCGGTTTGATGGCGTGGGTGATTGCGTCTACCAGGGCCCGGGCAGAAAGATGGTTTGCAGGCAGGACGCTGCCATCGGCTTGTTGAAGAGCGCGCAGCGCGTTGGTGGCTTCCAAAAGAACGTTGTGGCCCATAGCGACCGGAACGGGGGTGTACACCGGCACCCGCTTGCCTAAACCGGGTGCTGCCAGCCAATAAGCCATGTTTATCCAGAGCTGCAGATGATCGAAATGGCCCAGACGCTCGTCCCCGAAGAGGTTGGAATCGGTGACCAACGCCACGCGCCCTTCCCCATAACGGGCTGTCGCGATGAGCCCAGCGTGGCTGGGATGCGCCTCAGGGGAGGCCGCCCACACGATCTGCGCCTCCGTTTTGGTTTCTTCGGGGCCTTGGAGGGTTTCGCACCATCCGGCCCGATAGAAACAGGCTTGGCTCGCCAAATGACCCAGCGGTGAAGCCTCTGTGGCCGTGCCTAGGACCCATTCCGGGTTTTCATGCAGGCAATGGGTGCGGTCGAAGACCTTCCCATTGACGATCCGCAAACCGAAATGGCCCAACAAATCATTGAGATTGTTGCCATATTTATCGTGTTCGTACTCGGCAACCACCATCAGGCCGCCGCCACCTGCCACAAAGGCCAGGAGCGCTTGGAGTTCCGGCTCGGAGAGCCGGGGTGAAAACCGGGAGGTGGTGTGCTCCCACTTGGGATCGCATGGGTGGATCAAGGCGACCACGTCGGTCGTGGCCAAAAGCCCGGCCTCCAGGACTTGGTCGACGTTCCGGAGGACCTCGAAGTCCCTCGTTGCCAGGGCGTTGGCTGCCAGCGCGTAGGATGCGTTGGCAGGATCCTCAGGCTGCATTTCCAAAGCGCGACTGGCCGAGGCCGACCAGCTTTCGCTGTGGAACTCATCAAAGAGGATCCTGAGCAACTTGGGTTGGGAGACGTTCATGAACTACTCCCAATCTACGCAGGCCGACCGCTTTCGCTACGGGCAGTGAGGAAAAATCGCGGCACATGGGCCCCATCCGGGGCATCGGGGCCGGTGCGGGCCTTTCGGCTTATCCGGGGCTCCCCTCAGAAACGGCTTGAGTCACCGGGCACAACCCACAAGGGTCAACGCATGGAAATCATCAAGCAACTTTCCGTGTTTCTGGACAACAAACCAGGCACGCTAGCTAAGGTTTGTGAAGCGCTAGCTGAGAAGAAGATCAACATCTACGCGCTGACCATCTCCGACACCATCGATCATGCGGTGGTCCGCCTGGTCGTCAGCGATCCCATCGGGGCCTTGCATCTTTTCGGGGAACGCGGAGTTTTGGTCGTCGAAACCGATGTGCTCATGCTTGAGAACAGCAATAAACCGGGAGCCTTGGCCAACATCGCGGAACGGCTGGCAAAGGCCCGCATCAATATTGATTACGCGTATTTGGCGACCAGCCCGGGCGCCAAATTGGGACTGCTGATCCTTCGGGTCAAAAACCCCGAGCGAGCGTTGGCAGTGCTCGGGTCCAAGTAATGTCGGTGCAGAAGATCAAGTCAGCGCTCGAGCTAGCCGATCTACGGAAAGCGCTCGAGGCCCAAGGCCGTCGCCTGGTGTTTACCAACGGCTGCTTTGACCTCTTGCACGTCGGCCATGTCCGGTACTTGCAAGCGGCCCGCGCCCTGGGGGATGCCCTTTTGGTGGCTCTCAACGGGGATGAATCGGTGCGCTCCTTGAAAGGCCCCCACCGTCCCATCAACTCGGAGTTGGATCGAGCTGAGGTGTTGGCCAGCTTGGAATCGGTGGATTTTGTGACGATCTTCCACTGCGACCGGGTCACCGATCTGCTGAACCAGATCCGGCCCCACGTGTACGCCAAAGGAGGCGATTACACTGTGGAAACCCTAAATCCCGGCGAGGTCGCCGCCCTGCGGACGGCCAAGACGGAAATCCATATTTTGGAGCTGATCCCTGGCAAGTCCACAACGGCCACCTTGGCCCGCGCTGCACAACCTGAAGCATTGTGAGCCCTGCTCGAAAACCCTTGCGACTTGGCGTGATCGGCTCTGGCAAGGGCTCCAACTTCCGCGCCATCGCCGATGCGATCACCGCCGGGACCCTCGATGCCGAGGTTCGCCTGGTCCTCTCGGATGTGGCAGAAGCGGGAATTCTCGGATTGGCGCGCCAACGTGGGATCCCTGCCGAGTTCGTGGATCCGGGTCGGTTCCGCACCCGGATGGAGCCCCAGAGCGAGCAGCAGGTTGCCGATCTGCTCCAACAAGCCGGAGTCGATCTGGTGGTGCTCGCCGGGTACATGCGTATGATCAAAGCGCCCCTTCTGGAGGCATTTCCGGGCCGGATCATCAACATCCATCCTTCGCTGTTGCCTCAGTTCCCGGGTTTGGAAGCGTGGGCCCAAGCGTTGGCTGCCGGCGTGGAGAAATCAGGGTGTACGGTCCATTACGTGGATAGCGGGATGGACACAGGGAAGGTCCTAGGCCAGAGGGAAGTCCCGATCCTGCCCGGCGACACGGCTGAAAGCCTGCATGCACGGATCCAAGTGGCCGAACACGCCTTGTACCCGGCGATGATCCAGCGGTGGGCGGAGATCACCAAGGGATAACGTTGAAGGTCGGAGGCGTGTTGGCGCCTTCCTCCGTCATCCATCGCTTTTCTGGCGGCCCGGCGTCCCGCCTGATAGGGCGCGTTTGATACGGTGCCGGACACTTTGTGACATCTTCCCCGGATATGCTGGAGCGATCACGTGCGTGCCGGTGAATCCGAGCCATCCCTCCAGTGGGCCTTCAGCGCCCATCCCAGGCTCACATCCTGTGAATCCGGATAATCTTGTCAAAAGCGGACTCGTGGAAGTTCTATACTCCTCTTACCCACTCTATGAAATACGCCCCTACCATTGCCGGCATCCTTTTAGGGCTGCTGTTTGTTGCGTCCGGTCTCGTTGTCCTTCTTCAGCTTGTCACCGTGCCACCTATGCCGGTGGGCACGCCGGCTGCGATGTTTATGGGAGCGCTCGGCCCGACCGGTTACATGACGTTCGTCAAAGTGCTCGAAGTCCTCGGAGGTCTGCTCGTGGCAATTCCCCGGACCCGGAACTTAGGGCTTCTGATACTAGGCCCCATAGTGGTTAACATTTTGGCCTTCCACGTGTTCATTATGAAAGGCGTGGGTTTAGGCAACCCAATGCTATGGGTCATCGTGGGGTTGGCTGCGTATCTGCTCTGGGCGGGTCGGAAGGCGTTTGCCGGTCTGCTGAATTAAGTTGCAGATCCGGCAGATAAACTTCTGCGCAAATTGCGGACAATCACTGCCGCTGTGACCCTCTGTGTGTAAAGAGGGAGCGGCTGCTGACATGGGTGGGGTCGGAGTTGCGTTCCCGGAATGCGGCTAAGTTCGAGGAGAAGCTGCGGTATCCGGCGTATGGCAATTCGGTGAATCACGAGCAATTGTTTAGCGGCAAGATTACCGCGGCCGCTTACACTCCGGCGCGGAGGTGGTTGGTGAGCCCGCAAATCTTTACCGAGCGATTGATGGATGTCTTTGGGGTTAAGGGCAAAGACCGCGAGCCAGATATGGTGGGAGTCACCAATCCCTTTCTGTTGGCCGACGCGGCCGGAGTTCGGTATTACGACAACACCGCGCTCAATCTTTCGCACAGAGTACGGGGACGGGGCGCCTGACCAATTTGGGCGCAAGATGTTGGCGCCCCGGGAAGCAGCAGAGGCGATTTCCTATGCCTTAAGAGATCGTGGCCCCGATCAACAGCTCACCAAAGCTGCCGAGAGCGGACACCTCAATTGCTGGGAAGACTACAAGCGTGAAGTGCTGCGAATGCTCGCGGAAAAAGAGTACGACCAAGCGCCGGGCGTGGCCAGCGCTCCAGCGAAAACCGCGGTCGAACCGCCCAAAGGAAAAGGAACCCCAGAAGCAGTTGCCCCGACACGGAGAGGGTTTTCCCCAAACCCTTACTCACCTGGTTCTCTCCCCGCCCGCCCATTCTAATTCCCCGGGCAGCTCAAAGGTAGGAGTTATGAAAGGCTGAAGTAGCTTCAATCTTGAATGCGACCGGCTTGGGTTGCATTTCGGGCGGCCGGCGCAAAAAAAACCGCCGCATCGCGCCCGGAGGCACGATGCGGCGGTGTCGGAAGCTTACTCAGAACGGGCGTCGCGAACTCCGTTCGATCAAGGTTTTAATTGGTAACAATCGCACTGATGTTTCCGAAATCATTGTTATTCAGATTGTTGGTTGCACTAGTCGGCATCAAAGCTCCGAGAGCAAACTTGTAAGTTCCCGCTGTTGCTGCGGTGAAAACGTAGGTTGAGGAGAAACATTGGCGCACCAGGGGATTGGCTGGAGCGAAAAGCAGGTAACCGCCACCCGTCATTTCCGTGATCGTTCCGGCGCCCAGCTGATACACAAGGTCTATCTGCAAACTGGTCGGTGAAGCGGTTGAACCCAGGGCGGAGACCGCTGTGACCAGGACGTTTTGCCCGACCGCAAGGGTTAGCGTAACCTGCGGGCCCGCGAATACCCAGGCACCCGTCGCGGCTACAGTGCCGATAGAGCCAAAATTTTGCGCGTGATTCACCACCCCCGTGGTGCCAGCCACACCCTGCGGCCCTTGAGCGCCGGTAGCACCAATGGAGCCAGTTGCGCCAGTTGCGCCTGTCATCCCAGTCGGCCCTTGAGCGCCCGTGGCACCGATGG
>JAYVTN010000261.1:0-5272 GCA_043788785.1 Spartobacteria bacterium
GAACATGTACTCCACAGTGCGCTCCACATCGCTGGCCGTGCCCTGGGCACCGCCGCTGACCTGGTGGATCATGATGTCCGAGTTGGGCAGCGCGTACCGTTTGCCCCGGGTCCCTGCTGCGAGCAAGACCGCGCCCATGGAGGCAGCCATGCCAATGCAATAGGTGTTCACATCACAGGTGAGGAACTGCATCGTGTCGTAGATAGCCAACCCAGCCGTCACCGACCCGCCCGGGGAGTTGATATATAGATTGATGTCCTTCTTGCCGTCATCCATCTGGAGGAAAAGCAACTGGGCAATCACAGAATTGGCAACGCCATCATCGATGGCCGTTCCCAGGAAAATGATCCGGTCCTTGAGCAACCGCGAATAGATGTCGTAACTGCGTTCACCGCGACCGGTTTGTTCAACGACGACAGGAACATAGTAATTGTTCTGCGGCGTGATAATTTTGCGCTCTGGCTGATACATCATAGCTCTTTTTTATCCTCTGTTGCTGCTGACTGGGCGGCAGCCTTCATGCAAGGGCCCCGTTGGCTTTACCCGCACGGCTACTTCGCCTCCGCAGCGCTGGTCACGCTAGCTTGGGAGATAAGAAAATCAAGGGTCTTGGCCGTGAGAATATCCTCGTTGATTTGGTCCAGCCCGTTGTTCTTCTCAATTTCCTTCAACGCTTTCTCAAAGGTCAACTGGTGGCGTCGGGCTACTGCGGCAACCCGCCCAAGCAGCTCTTCCTGTGAGACTTGGATCTTCTCCTGCTCAGCCACGCGCAACAGCACAAAGGTGCCTTTGAGTTTATCACGCGCATTCTGGGATGCCATGCCGACGAGTTCCCGCTCGCTACCCTTGAGAACATCGTCGGTCACGCCACGGGCTTGGTTTTCCCGGACGATCTCGCTCAGGATCCGCTGGGTCTGGTTGCGCACAAGTCCTTCAGGCAGTTCACATTCCACACTCGCAAGGAGGTGCTTCATGATCTGGTTGCGCTTGGAGGCGTCCTGCTCGGAGACCTTTTGGCGTCCGAGCTCCTCGCGGGCGACTTCGCGCAGCTCGGCCAAGGTCTTGCCCTTGAGTACCTCGTTGGCAAATTCGTCATTGAGTTCGGGCAGGGTGCGTGTTTTAAGGCCCTTGAGGGTCACTTTGTAATGGATCTGGGTGCCAGGCATCCCTTCCACAGGAAAATCCGCCGGCACTTCCACGTCGAACTCGCGGGCTTCGCCGGCCTTCGCGCCCACCAGCTGGGTGCAATACCCTGGGAAAAACGCTTCATCGGTCATTTTGATCCAGAAATCCTCGTTATGGGAGAGGGGCTTGCCTGCTTTGGGGAAAGCCTCGTGGACCGGCTGGCCGTTGAGGGTCCCGACGTAATCAACCACAATGTAGTCTTCCATCTGGGCACCCCGATCCTCGATATCGCTGAAATCGGCGCCCTGCTCGCGCAGGTTCTCGATGGCTTCATCGATCTCCGCATCGGTCACCTCCGCGGAGGGCACTTCGATGGCCAAACCCTTGTACTGGGGCAGCTCGAACTCAGGCTGGGTCACGACCGTTGCCGTAAAGGAGAGCTTGTCGTCCTGGCCGAACTGGATGTCTTCGACATTGGAGATGTGCAAAACCCGCAGCTTCTTTTCTACAATGGCTTCCCGGGTGCTTTCCCGCAGCAATTTGCCTTCCAGCTCCTCACGGATCTGCTTGGCAAACTTCTTCTCCACCACCGAACGCGGCGCCTTGCCAGGACGGAACCCCGGCACCCGCACATTCTGACCAAACTCTTTGATCAGCGTTTCACGGGCTTGGCTGACTTTGGCGGGTTCAACCTCGACACGCAGGGAGGCAAGGCAATTGGGCAATGTTTCGACAGCGACGTTCATATTGGAAATTCTTAGGGGGCGGAAACATAGCGGCTCACCTCAAAATGCAAACTCCCAAATCGCTTTGGGCCCGATTTCTCCTTCGGTTCACTTCCCGATCCAGCGGCGGATTTCCTCGGCATCCCCCGCAGGACCCACAATGGCGACCGCTACCCGGCTCTTTTTGAGGCACTCACGGGCCACGGCTTGCACAGCTTCCGGGGTTACCGAGCAAATCTCCACCTCGACAGCCGCCGGATCCAGTATCCGGTCGTACCCGATCAAACTCTCGCCCATCCACATCATCTGGTTGGTGGTACTCTCCAGGCCCATCAACGTCTGCCCCATGGTGTAGTCCTGGGCTTTCTTGAGTTCCAACCGGGAGGGTTTCTTCGCACAAATGGCTTCCATCTCCCGCAGGACCATCAGAAACGCCTTCTGGAGCTTGGAGTGATCCAACCCAGCCCAAACATGGATGGCCCCCGTATCTTCCAATGTCACCATACTCGTGGAAACGTTGTAGCAGTACCCATGCTGCTCCCGGAGCTTCTGGAACAGGCGCGAACTCATGTTCTCCCCCAGAATCACGCTTAAGAGCTTGAGCGCAAACCGGCGGGGATCCTTCCGTCCGAAAGCGTGGAAGCCCATTGCCAGCTGGGTCTGCTCGGTTTCCTGGCGGGCCGTCGACACCTGGACCTTCGCTCCAAATCCCCTTGCCCTGGAAAAACGCGGCCTGCGACCGGTCGGCAACTTTGAGAGCACCGGACCCATCAATGCGACCACCTGCTCGTGCACCACGTTGCCCGCCGCCGTCACAATCGTCGTGCGCCCGTTATAGCTTTGGGCCAAGAAATCCTTGAAATCCGGTTTACGGAACCGCCCGATGCTTTCCAGGGAGCCTGTGAGGCTGCGCCCGAGCGGATGGCCGGGCCACATTGTCTCACTGAGCAACTCCTGGGCATGCTGGCCCGGGTGATCGCGGTACATTAAAATCTCTTCCCGGATGACTTCCCGCTCCCGAACGATCTCTGCGGGAGCCAACTGGCTGTGGAGATACATGTCTGCAAGCACGTCACAGAGCGCGGGCAGATGCTTGGCTCCGGCTTTGGCGTAATAACAAGTGTGGTCCTCGGTCGTGAACGCGTTGAGGTAGCCCCCCAGCCCCTCGACCGTCTCACTGATCTGCAACGCATTTCGCCTTTTGGTGCCCTTAAACAATAAATGCTCGATGAAGTGCGCCATGCCGCCCTGGTGGGCTGCTTCGTGGCGACCCCCAACTGCGGCCCAGATTCCCACACACGCACTCTTCATCTGGGGCATTGCCGAAGTAGCAATGCGAACCCCGTTGGGCAAAGTGGTCAGGCGGTAAAGGGATTCCATCAAAACTTTTAAACGTGGGGGGATTTTCTATCACACAATCCGCTATCCCGAGCTGGCTTGAACCGTGGTTGGGACACAGCCCAGCCAAACCCGGTCATCAAGCTCTTGGCGGGTACGAGCTGGCAAGTCCATAGAGCGGGACACCCTACCCCAGGAATCGGCAGGCGCAACCCTTTCCAAGGCAAGTATGAAGGTTGAAGTATGACGTATGAAGGTGCGACGGTATGGACCCGAACCGAATTGTATGCCACAGCCCGTTTCGGTCCATAACGTCCATGGGGTCCATACCGTCCATACCGTCCACTGGGGCCAACAGGGTGTGCGAGTCGCGCCCCTAGACCAAAGTGACCTTGGCTGCTTTGGAAGCTTTCACTGATCGCCGCTTGGCCCGAAGCCCGAGCACATGCTCGGCTAACTCAATGTCATAGGGGAACGTGATCTTGAAATTCCAGTCCTCGTTTTTAAGCAGCACGATTTTCTTGCCCATCTTCTGAACGGCCGACACCTCGTCGGTAACCATTTCATGCTTGGCCATCAACGCCGCATACGCCTGCAGAATCAAGCCGCTGGAAAACACCTGGGGGGTTTGCATCGCCCACAGACCTGTGCGTTCGACGCTCTCTTGGACCATCAGCTCAATGGAAGCCCTCTTAACCGTATCGGGAATCGGCGAGGCGCAACAGGCCGCCCCATGGACTTCCGCTTGCTCCAAACACGCCCGGATCAGGGCCGGCGTTACCAAGGGACGCGCCCCGTCATGGATTGCGACGAATTGACTGCCTGGTTCCGTGACCGCTTGTAAACCCTTCCAAACCGAAAGATGCCGCTCCGCGCCGCCAGCAACCACCCGCACCTTTGCGGCAAATTTCTCGCCACACACCAGCTTCTCGAACTCGTCGACCCGATCTTCCCGGGCTACCACCAGGATCTCCTTGACCTCCTCTGTTTTCGCGAACGCTTCGATCGAATACCACACCACCGCCTTCCCCGAGAGCGGGGCAAAAAGTTTGTCAAAACCCATCCGGCGCGAGCTGCCGGCCGCTACTATGATTGCGGATACCGTGGAGGCCATTTTAAGCAAGTTGCGCTGCTACGGCTTGACTCAAGGCCTTCCCGTCCGCCCGGCCTGCCGCCAATTCGTTAGCTAGTTTCATGACTGCCCCCATTTGGGCCCTCGAGGTCGCACCGGTCTGGGCGACGCATTGGGCCACCAAAGACGCCAAGTCCTGGGCAGAAAGCGCTTGAGGCAGGAAGCCATTGAGGATCTCCAGCTCTTGACGCTCTTTCTCGGCTAATTCAGGTCGGTTCCCCTTCTGGAAGCCCTCGATAGCGTCCTGGCGTTTTTTGACCTCTTTGCGGACGACCGCCATGGCCTGCGGCTCGTCCAGGCGGGCCCCGGTGCCGCCTTTTTCGATTGCTGCATTCATGAGCGCGCTCTTGAGCATCCGCACCACGGCGAGCCGGTCAGCCTGACGCGCCTTCATCGCCGACTTGAGCTCTTGGTCGATTCGAGCTTGGAAATCCATAGAACCCCACACACTAGCCTATGGCCTTCTAGGCGCAAACCCTTATCGCTTGGCCCCCGCTGCCTTGACCAATTTTCAACCACGAAAACCACGAAATAGAGAAAACACCCAGAGAAACAGATTCCTCGCCTTTGAATGTACCCTTTGACCGCTGAGGCGAGAATTGGCCGTTGTCCTCTCTCTGGCCCCTGAATGCCTCAGTCCTCTGTGGTCTCTGTGTCTCTGTGGCAGCAAACAATCCCACCTTGTATCTGGGGCCGGATTTAACCACAGAGACACAGAGACTGCGTACAGAGAACTGCGGCGGCACTCTCGCGGATCCTTGCGCGCCGGGAAGCTGGACTTGTGCGCGCTGGCAGGAAACACTTCCTCGATACCATCAAGCTGATCGCCTACCGCGCCGAAACCGCCTTGGTGCAGATCGCCCGCGAAACCCTAAAACGCCTCGACGACGCCCGGAGCTTCGTTCGCGGACTTATGCATACAACCATCAACATCCGCCCCGATCTGGACAAC
>JAYVTN010000262.1:0-2095 GCA_043788785.1 Spartobacteria bacterium
GCCCGGACCGCCCTAGCCATCGCGGTGGCTTCCACCCTTTTAGCCATTGCCGTCTTTTGCCTCTCCTGAGTACCGCTCTCCCCGGTCATCCATCAGCAGGGGACATGGTTTGAAGCGCGGTTGAGCGGCCCTAAAATCCCTAACCCGGGCCTTGAAATTGTCTGCCGCTCTCCCCCAATGTCTCCCACTGCTTTGAATACGACGACTTCTCAACCTGAACGGGCTATAAATCCATTGCGTGAAGGCCTTTCCAATCGCCCCATGCCGCAGCCCTGCAATGTGGTGATCTTTGGCGCTTCCGGCGACTTGACCTACCGCAAGCTCATCCCGGCCCTCTACAACATTGCCGCTGACGGGGACTTGCCCGCCGCTCTCTCGGTGATCGGATTCGCGCGCCGTGAGAAGACGGACGAATCCTTCCGGGCAGAACTCCACGAGGCGACCAAGAAGTTTTCGCGCCAAGACCTCAATGAGGAACTCTGGAGCAGCTTCGGAGACCGCGTTTTCTACCACCGCAGCGAGTTCGCGGATTTGGAAGGTTACAAGCGCCTGGCCCAGCGCTTGGAGCAACTGGATGCCGAGCACAACACCCGGGGCAACCGGCTCTTCTATCTTTCGGTGGCCCCCAGTGAATTTGATGGGATCCTGGAGATGCTTGCCGCCGTGGGTCTCAACAACGCACGGCCAGGCTCCTGGGCACGAGTCATTGTAGAAAAGCCGTTCGGCAGCGACCTTCCTTCCGCGCAAGCGCTCAATGCGGTCGTCAACAAAGTCTTCAGCGAAAAGGAGACCTACCGGATCGACCACTACCTCGGGAAAGAAACGGCCCAGAACATCATGGTGCTGCGGTTTGCGAACGGGATGTTCGAGCCGCTCTGGAACCACCGCTACATCGATCACGTCCAGATTACGGCGGCTGAACCGCTAGGAGTCGAAGCCCGTGGCCCCTATTACGAGAGCTCGGGCGCATTGCGGGACATGGTCCAGAACCATCTCCTCCAATTGCTTTGCCTGGTGGCCATGGAACCGCCCACCGACCTGACCGCAGACTCCGTGCGGGATGAAAAGGTCAAGGTCGTGCGCTCGCTGCGTCCGATGAGCCCGGAAAACGTCGCACGTGACGTGGTCCGCGGCCAATACGGGGCCGGAGCCATCAACGGGAAGGAAGTAATCGAATATCGGGCAGAGGAGCGCGTCAATCCCCAGTCAATGACCGAGACCTATGTGGCCCTAAAAGTTCACGTCGATAACTGGCGCTGGGACGGGGTTCCCTTCTACGTGCGGGTCGGCAAACGCTTGCCCAAGGGCGGCACGGAAATCGCCATCCACTTCAAGGACGCGCCCGGTGTGCTCTTTAACAAGGACGACACAGCCGGCTCCTCCAACGTTTTGGTGATCCGCATCCAGCCCGACGAGGGCATCTCCCTTCGGATCCAGGCCAAACGGCCAGGCCCCTCTGTGCGTGTGGAGCCCGTCAAGATGGATTTCCACTACGGCACAAGCTTTGGAAAAGCCTCCCCGGAAGCCTACGAGCGTCTGCTCTTGGATGCCATGAGCGGGGACGCCACCCTGTTTGCCCGGCGCGATGAAGTCGAAGGCGCATGGAAATTCATCGACCGGATCGAGGACGCATGGCATCAAAATCCAAATCCCCCACCCCTTTGCGCGTATGCTGCGGGGACGTGGGGGCCCTCGGAATCTGACGAACTTCTCGAACGCGATGGCCGTGCATGGCGTAGAATGTAAGCCCATGGCGGACACCCTCGACACCACTGCATTCGGCATCCCGGTCGAACTCGGGCAAATCGAACGCGAACTCAAAAAGCTTTGGGATCGCGACAGCGCGATTAGCACGCGGGCGTCGCTGATCAACTTCGCTGTGTACTGCGAAGGCGCCCAGGCCATGTTGGAGAACACCCGGCTGATCATGGAGTTGACCCGTGAGCACGCCTGCCGCGCGATCCTTATTGGGTACGAGCCCAAGGCCGAGCAACCCCGGATCCGCGCGTGGATCAACGCCCATTGCCATTTGAGCAGGGCTGGAGCCAAACAGGTCTGTTGTGAGCAGGTCTCCTTCCTTCTCGAAGGCCATACC
>JAYVTN010000263.1:0-4690 GCA_043788785.1 Spartobacteria bacterium
CCTGGGGGCTGGGGAGAGGGGGACTGCCTGGGGGCTGGGGAGAGGGGGACTGCCTGGGGGCTGGGGAGAGGGGGACTGCCTCCTTGGGCGGGGGAAGGAACTTACTGGGAGCTGAAAGGGCGCTATTCGGGGGCGGCCGGGGGCAGGCCCGGCGTTTCCACCACCACACTCAAGGACTCGATCTGGATGGATTTGGTGTCCTTTGCCGTACGCACTTGAATATGGCAACGGGTTGCGTCCTTGGGGATCGCGAACGCAAAGAACTCCGGGGCACTTTCGGTGTGCAAATAGGGTTTAAGCAAGTACTCGGCCTGCAGCTTTGCAGCGGGATTTAGAAAACGGAGACGGACGGTTAACGCTTCGACCCGGTCTGAAGCGGCCTCGCAATCGATCCGGACCAATTTGCCTCGAAGACTGGGGGGGATTTCCCAGTCGAGGTCCTTGGACAAGGAACCCAATTTGCGATCCCAAAGCAGGGGAAGCGGCCCAATGAGAGCGGCCAGTTCAGGCGAATCGGCCCGCAGGAGCTTTGCCGGGGGATCTGAAGGAGTCCGGCGACGGTGGAAGATCAGATCCGGGGTATCGCCCTTGGCCAAGAGCCGTGACATGACCCAATCCTGCCGGGGTTGTGCAAAGTAAGAGGCCAATGTGGACGACTCGCCAAGCGTGCGCCGCTCCAGTTTCTTGCGGGTATTGAGCCAGACCAGCTTGCGGATGTACCAGAACTGATCGGCCTGGGCCGCCATGGCTTCCAGTTCTGGCGCGCTATAGAGGATGTGTTCCGGGGCGAACCAATGGATCCGGCGCGCTGCGTCAGGTTCCACCAAAAAGCAGAGAGCCCGCATGGAGCCATGGGTGAAGACCTTGGTATTTGCAGGCAATTCCTGGAGATAGTCCCGCATGGGGCGTATGAACCCGGGATCCAAGGTTTCCCGGGAAGTCAGGCCGGCCATGAGGGCAATGGAGAGGGCGCCTGCCAGGAGCGGATTGAGGCATAAGAAGGCCACAGGCCGCCAAGCGGAGGCGCGGTTGACCAATGCCGCGATCCCAAAGGTGGCTGTTAGGGCGAGGGGAACGGCCAGTCCGCACAGGAACCGATCGGCGTCGCGCACCATCGGCCGCCATGGCCAGAGGCTTTGGGGCGCACACGCGTATTCCATGTAGAGCACCCCGAGCCAGAGCACGATCACCCCGAAAGGCATCGCGCCCGGGGACACGGTACGGAGCGTGCGGGTTTTCCACCCGTTCCAAATCCCGAAAACGGCGGCCAGGCAGTAGATGGGGGCCAATGGGTTCCCTTTCCAAAGGGTGTCCAAGAAGCGGAAAGGCAGCGCCCAAAGGTGGACGGCATCGGTGCCTTTGGCGTCCTTGTTCCCGAGATTGGCGTGGATGTTATGGAGCCAATCGTCAAAGAGGTGTTTGTAGAGGGCGCACTCCAAGCAATAGAAAGCCAGGGCGAAGAGCCCCGCGATTACCAGCCAGTGAAATCGGCGACGTTGATAGACGAGGGTGGCCACCAAAAGCACGGGGACGATGAATGCCCCGGTGATCCGGTTGGTTTCCGAGATATACACACAAGCTCCAGTTAAAATGGCCAGCGCGAGGGCGCGTAACCGGGAGGGCGCCTGCATCATGCCCCACCAACCCAGCAAAGCCACCGCGCCCCAAACCCCTTCGGAAAGGTCCGGCATGGGCCGGTAACAGACCGTGTCGAGCACAGGCAGGAAGAAGAAAGCGATCCCGGCGGCCCAGGCGACCCGCAGGGAAGTCCCAATGAGCCGGGCAAATGTGAAGCTTAAAGCGGCGCCGGTCGCCAGGTAGAGCAGGGGTGCCCCGTAAAAGGAGAGCAATCCGGGCCCCACGAGGGCCTGTAAGAGCCAGCACACGCCCCAGACCGGCCAGCGCAGGTCATGAAAGCTGTTGGGTTGAAGGGCATCCAAACCGCGCTCGTGGAGGTCGAAGGCATAGCTCCAGTAAGTGAAGTCGTCGCCAAGTTTGGTGGGGCGCAGAAAGAGAATCCCGAGCGCGACCGTGAGCAGGCAGAGGCCCCCGAGATGAAGCCACCAGCGGCGCGAATGGGCGGGGGAGCCTGTCATAACAGCAGAGCGCCTACGCCGCCAATACTGGCTGTTCGGGTTCCCTGGATGTGGGCGGGAAAATGCGTCTGAAGAGCCCGAGCACCCCTCCCAAGACCAGATCGACCCCTAACGCCCCGAAAAGTACCCCAAACCATTCCACGGGCATGATGTAGCGGGGCAGGCTATCCCCGACCACATACACGATGGTGAGGTAGAGCATGCACGGGAGCACTAGCAACGTGCCCTGCCGGAAACGGGACGGCAATAGACACGCCAAGATTCCCAGAAATCCCACCCACGCGAACGCGGTGGGCCTAATCCGGGGGAAATCGCCGTTGGATGCGGATTGGCGGAACCAGCCCAGATAGTGGCTCCATTGAAAAAGCCCGGGCTTGAGGAGGGCAGGGCGGGCACTGTGTTTGGCCACTAGTTTTTCGTACGCGGCCTGGTCCATTTCATAGAGCAGGGTCATCTCCTCTGGGCGTTTGGCCCAGCGGCTTTCGTTTTGATCGACCTGTTTGTCCCAAAACGTCTCCGGGTCAAATCGGTCCTCGGGCGATATCCGGGCCATGGCAATCCCGAATTTGTGAAGAACCATGCGCCCGAAAGTGACGGGATGGTTTTTGACCCCCTCAACGGCCAAGGATTTGGCGACCTTGGAAAACTTCTCGTCATCGCGGAGCAAAGCGGGCCATTCGGGGCCCGTCCATGCCGGGTCGTCCGCGTGGTTGAGGATTTTTTTGTATTTACCCTGCTCCCACGGGTAATCCACGGGATTGGTCCGGGTGGCCTCCACCAGCGGGCGCAACGCTTGGCGGTATTCAGGCCATTGACCGCTCTGGGTGTTGACCAAAGGCAAGGTGGACGAAAGGAAAAGCCAGCTGCTTTGCTTGGAGCTGCCGGTCGTAGCGATCAGCAGTAACGAAAAGGCGACCCCCGCGTAATTACGCAAGCCCCACCGCAAAGGATTCCCGGCCAGGAACACTGCGCCAATCATCAAGCCCAACCAGAATGGACGTCCGTGAGGCTTGACTGCCAGGACGGTGGCGGCTCCCAACAAGAACAGGAATAGGCCGTCCCGGGTTTTGAGCCGGGAGACCGGGAGCGCTAGGCTGATGGCTAGCACCACGGCGTCTGCGAGCATCTTGTCTGCGATGAGTTCGTGTTCGTACCAAAGGGGCTGGGGCAGGCAGGCAACCACCACCGTCACCAATGGAACCCAAATTTTGGGGCGCCTGGTGAAATGGGCCGTAATCCAGCCGATTCCCAAGACGGCAGCCAAGCCCATCGCATGTTGAAGGACGACCGTACTTTGGGCCGCGCTGCCGGGAGTGATGGTGTTTGCCAGGACGAAAAGCGGATAGAGTCCCCGCCTTTTCGGCCCCATATCCCATTTCCCCCGGTTCCAGAGGTGGTCCGCGGTTTCGAAGTAGGAGTTACTGTCGGCTCCGTAGAAGCCTTCTGGCAGGGAGACCAGGAAGGTGATGCGCAGGACCAGGCCCAGGGCTAGGGCGGGGAGGCACAGCCACAGGCATTGCCGGAACGTGAGCAATTTGTCGGTAATCGGCCTCATGGAAAGGTGGGGGCCGAATCTAGGGATGGGCGGAGGGGTGACAAGAGGCGAATTCGTTTTGGGCGAGGACATGGGTTCCCAATGAGCGCTTCCCTAGTGTACCGCTCCACAGTCAACGTAACCTTTTTTGCTCGCTCGGCCGGTGTGATTTACACACAGGCACTTCGCTCGCGCCTTGCCCAGCACACAAATTCCAAGCGGCAAAGGTTATGTTAATTGTGGAGCGGTACACGAGGCTTGAACCGGTTGCGAGCTTGGGTTAACTCTGCGCGCCCATGTCCAGCCAGCTACCCGTTACCGTTCTCATTCCAGCCTACAACGAAGAGGGGGCACTGGCCCAAACCGTGGAGGCAATTCTTAAACAGAAGGAGTTCGTGCCCAACATGGAGATTATCGTCATCAACGACGGCTCCAAGGACGGGACGGCTGCCGTGGCGCGCACGTTGCCGGTCATTCTCATCGAGCATGAAATCAATCAAGGCTACGGGGCATCCCTCAAGGACGGGCTCAAGCAAGCCAGCCACGATTACATCCTCATCGCAGACGCCGATGGCACCTATCCTTTGGAAGATATCCCCAAGCTGATGGCCGATGCCGCCAATTACGACATGGTCGTTGGCGCGCGCACCGGTGCCGTCGTGCAGATCCCGCTCATTCGTAGACCCGCCAAGTGGATCATTACCCGGTTGGCTGAGTATCTCAGCGGCCGCACGATCCCGGACCTCAATTCTGGCATGCGGGTATTCCGGCGTGACGTGGCGATGCGTTTTTTCACGCTTTATCCCGACGGCTTTTCCTTCACGACGACCATCACCCTGGCGATGCTCACCAATCATTACCGGGTAAAATTCATGCCGATCAACTACCACAAACGCGTGGGACAATCTTCGATCCATCCGGTGCGTGATTTCACCAATTTCACGATCCTCATCATCCGGATCTGCGCGTATTTCAAGCCCTTGAACGTTTTTGTACCCCCGGCTTTAGTGCTGATGTTGGCGGGGTTCGTTAAGGGAGTCATCGATTACCGAGGGGGGGG
>JAYVTN010000264.1:0-1864 GCA_043788785.1 Spartobacteria bacterium
GAGTCAACGGAAGTTTCTGGAGATACAAGGGCCAATGAAAAGGGTGGGGAGGATTTCAGGGTTGGGGAGGATGCAGCCGAATTGGTGGAACCGGCAGACGGCCCAAATCAAACGGAGGGGGCGATACGGTGGCGTATCCGGCCGCACATGGATCTGGGGCTGATGTACGATGACAATATCTTCATCACCCGTACCGACCGGAAACGAGATCTTCTCACGCTGGTCGCCCCCGGGATCACTCTTGGCTATTGGGACAGCAGCCAAAGTTTCGAGGCCCATCTGGAACGGACTAAGAAAGCCAGCCGTTTCGAAGGGGCCCTGGGCAACTACCTGGTGGGCGACTACACCGCCTCCATCGTTAACTTCCTCGAGAACAAGACAGAGAATTTCGTCGCCCATGACGCAATGATAGATGGGGCTTGGAGTGATGAGAAATTGTCCATCGGAACGCGGCTGCGTTTCACAAAAGGGACGACAACCGACGTTGATATTGGCGGACGCGTGGCCCGGCGGGTCTTTTCCGGAGTACTCTCCCTGCGCTATAATTACTCGGAGAAGACGTGGTTGGAATCAGAGGTTTCCTATGTCCACTCACGACCGGATACCTTCGTGCCCGCCTCGGAGGTGCGTGTCGAGAATTGGGCCAATTATCCTGCGACCCCTGTTTTGTGCGTTGCATTGGGAGCCAGTGTTGGATGGTTAAGGGTGGAAGGAGGAGATGGGCGCGAGAGTGTCCAGGAGCTGCTGGCACGAGTGCGCTATTCGCCCGGAGAGAAGCTCGACTTCAAGGGAGGGGGCGGATTCCACTGGAGCCAGAGATCCGGCTGGGGTTCCACCCGGGATATGCCAGTGGCGTGGGGCGGGGTTGAGTACCGGCCGATGGAAGGTACGATCATCAACCTGGACTTCTACCGTCGGGTTGAGAATGGAGCGCTGGAAAGCGGCAAAGACTACTTGGCCACGGGCCTCGCGTTCAAAGTGAAGTACTTCATCTGGCGTGGAATTCACGTAACATTTGAGCTCGGCTATCAACACGCCCTGTTTACCGATCCGATCAATGGCGATACCCGGGAGGACACATACGGCTTCATCCGGCCCGCTGTGCTCTACAACCTCAAACCGGGGTGCACTCTGGAATTCGCCTACGTGTACCGCCGGAACCGCTCAAACATCGAAGAGTTTGGGTTCTCCAACAATCAAGTCGAGACGCGTGTAAGTCTCCTGTTTTGAAATCCTGAATATGACAACAATCAAGCGTTGGGCTGTATTGAGCTTTGTACTATTGGCGAGTCTGGCCCGGACTCATGCATACGAACCTAATCTGCAGGCGATCGCGGTGGATGACTTGGTCGAGGTCAAAGTTTACCAGGAGGAAGACCTTACCACGCGGGCCCGCGTATCTAAGGAGGGCACCATCAACGTCCCTCTGGTTGGGGTTGTAGCGATAGCTGGAAAGTCCCCGCAGGCGGCCGGTGAGGTGATCCGTAAACGGCTGGCAGAGCGCTTCTTGCTCAATCCGCAGGTCAATCTCGCCGTCACTGAATACGCACGCAAGCTGTTCACGGTGCTCGGACAGGTCCAGCGAGCGGGAACCTACCGGTTCCCGGACCATGAGATGCTTAATGTCATACAGGCCATTGGAATGGCTGGTGGTTACACCCGGATTGCTGACTCCACCCGTGTCACGCTTAAACGCCGGGTCGCTGGTAAAGAGACCGTATTGACCTTGGATGCCCGGAAGATGGCCCGCAAAGCCAGTAGCGAGCCGGTCGCACTCCAGTCCGGGGACATCATAACAGTGGCGGAAAGGCTTTTCTAATATGAACACACGCTCCAAGAAAAACGGGAAGGCATCTGTGCGCAG
>JAYVTN010000265.1:0-4917 GCA_043788785.1 Spartobacteria bacterium
AATATCGTGCCCTCCCTCCACAATCCGCTCTCCGGGGTACTCTCATTATTCCCCTTAAGCCCGCAGCCCGCTTCTCAAACAGGGTTCGCATCTGAGGGAAAGGCTGATAGGAAGCCTCGGACGATGCAGGACGACCAGAGCCGTAAACAGGATGATGACCTCATTGCCCGCACACAAGCGGGTGATGCGGGGGCGTTCGACGAACTGGTTATCAAGTATAGTCCCCGGCTGTACGGGCTGGTCTATAACATGACTAGTAATCATGAGGACACCAACGACTTGCTACAGGACGTCTGGTCCAAGGCTTACCGCTCCATTAGCGGGTTTCGTGGGCGGTCGAGTTTCCCGACCTGGATGCACTCCATTGCGGTGAACATGACAATCAATTTCCTCAAGAAGCGCGGGCGCCGTTTCCAGACGAGCTTGGATGACATCGACAGCAATGTGCAGAACGACAAGGAGTTTATCGAATTGACCTCGACGTCGACGCCGATCCGGGAAGCCGATCTCAAGGAACTCCAGAAACGCTTGAACGAGGCGATGCTCAAGCTGTCCAATGACCATCGGGCTGTGGTCACCATGTTCGACATCCAGGGCATGCCTCACGCAGAGATCGCCAAAATCCTGGGGGTCTCCGAGGGTACCATCCGTTCACGGCTCTTCTATGCCCATCGCCAACTGCAAACCTCCCTCAGCGAATTCCACTGATTTCCACTGATTCCTTTATGACCGAAGAGCAACTCAGCGCACTCCTGCGACTCAAGCGTTACGAGAAACCCCCGGAAGGGTATTTTGATGAACTCTTGGTGGAGTTGCACCGACGGCAGCGGGCTGAATTATTGAAGCGCTCGCTTTGGCAATTGGCGTGGGACCGGGCACAAACGTTTTTTGGCGAGCACAGCATGGGGTCGCTTTCCTACGCGGGAGCGATGGCGGGGCTGATGGTCTTCGGGGTCATCGTCATAGGGGTGTTCGTACCGGCCAGACTTCAGATCCCAGCCGACGCCCTGGCGAGTGCCCGTGTGCCGCAGGGGCCCGCGCCCTCCAAGGCGGCGATTGCCACGGCCTCGCGTTCAGGTCTCTTCCAGTTACAACCCGCTGGGCAAGGGTCCGGGCAATTCCCTGGAACCGAGGTAGTAGCCTTTAGCCAAGGGCATTCGGTCCCGCATTGGGCGGGGTACGGAGTGCGCTATGCTCCGCGGCATGTTCTCGACGCTCGTCCAGCCAGTTATGAGCCGTCGAACGATTTCTAGGTGGGTGGCTTTGGGCTGTGCACTAGCCGCTCACAATGTTGCCTGGGCGGAAGCGGAGCTTGCACCCACGACTGCACTGGAAACGATCACCCAGGAGGTGCGCGCAATTTTCGAGCGCTCCCTGAAGGCCGTCGTGCAAATCGAGGCGATGGATGACCACGGAGCCTTGTTGGGAACGGGCTTCTTCATCGATCCAAACGGGACGTTGTTCACCGCTTACACCATCGGGGGCGAGTCCCGCGAAATTACGGTCCGGACCGGAGGCCAGCGGTACCCGGCGCGCAGACTGGTGGCCGATCCGCGCAGCGGCGTGGCGATTTTAAAGGTTGATACTCAAACCCCCTTCCTGACCGTCGGAAAGTCCAGGGATTTGGCGGTCGCCTCGCCCGTCGTCAGTATCGGATATCCCATGGATCTGCCGGTCACGCCTAGTTTTGGCACCATCGGCGGCTTTGACCTGCGATATTTGGGACAGAATTTTGCCACCACCCATATCCGGGCCAATGTGCCGGTACAAAGGGGCGAGGGTGGCGCCCCCCTGATGAACATTCATGGGGAGGTCATCGGCATTCTGATCTCCAGCCTGGATTCCGGCAGCGCGTGCTTCGCCTTGCCCATCGAAGCGGCTGAAAAAGTACGGCGCGACTTCATCCGGTTTGGAGAGGTGCGGCCCGGGGCAATGGGGGTCAACGTCGGGATTTTGCAAAAACCCGTTGGCGGCTCCGAGGCCAAGGTCAAAGTGGTTTTCGAGGGGGGGGCGGCGCAGAAGGCCGGAATTGAGCCCGGGGACGTGTTGTTGAAGATCGGCAGCCGACCCATACGGGTAATCGAGGACGTTGTGGACGCTGTCTTCTATATGACAGCCGAGGAGGCGCTCACGGTGAAGGTGCAGCGCAACGAGCAAACAATCGACCTCAGCCTGGTGCCTGGGGATCACGCGGCTTCCGGGCACGCGGATACGGGAAACGGGCCATTGCGTCCCATCCAAGCCCTTCCGGGAGCGCGTTAGAGCCAGTCGTTGGTTGGCTCTGGGCAAAGTGTGGCAAAGTGGACTGCTCGCCCCTTGTCAGAGCGTCGGATCCTCCCATAGTGTTTGCTTCTTTCGTATATGAAGATCCTTGTTATCGGCAGCGGCGGGCGTGAACACGCGCTGGTGTGGAAGCTCCAGCAATCACCCCATTGCCCGGAAGTCTTCGCCGCTCCCGGGAATGCCGGGATCGCACAGATCGCTCAATGCGTGCCCCTCAAGGTCTCCGACCAAGAGGGTCTCCTTAGATTTGCGCTGGAATCCCAAGTCGACCTTACGGTTGTTGGCCCAGACGACGTGCTTGCCAATGGGTTGGTGGACCTTTTCGAAGCCAATGGCTTACGGATCTTCGGGCCGCGGAAATCCGCAGCGCAGCTGGAGTCCTCGAAAGTTTTCGCCAAAGACTTCATGCAGCGCCATGGAATCCCTACCGCCCAATCCCGGAGTTTCCACAATAGCCAGGAGGCCCGTGCCTATTGCAAGGCCTTGACATACCCTGTCGTGGTGAAAGCCGACGGATTGGCGCTGGGAAAAGGGGTCATCATTGCCGAAAGCGCTGCGGAAGCCATGGACGCCATTCATGAGATCATGGAGGCGCGCCGATTTGGAGATGCGGGCAGCCAGGTGGTCATCGAAGAGTTTCTCCAGGGTGAGGAGTGTTCCATCCATGCTTTGGTAGACGGTCAAGATTACCTGCTTTTTCCAGGTGCCCAGGATCATAAGCGCGCCTACGATGGGGATGCGGGCCCTAATACGGGAGGAATGGGAACCTTCAGCCCACCTTCGAGGCTGTTGACGGCCGGGTTGGAGGGGCGAATCAGGCGCGAAGTGCTCGATCCATTCATTGCGGGGGTCCAGGCAGATAAGCTTGATTATCGGGGAATGCTTTTCCCCGGCCTGATGATTACCGAAGAAGGCCCCAAGGTGCTGGAATTTAATTGCCGCTTCGGGGATCCGGAAACCCAAGTGCTGCTCACGCGCCTCCAAAGTGATCTGGTTGATCTTTTGGAGGCCACCATTGATGGCCGTTTGGGCCAGGTGAGCGCTCAGTGGACCCCAGCCTCGGCCGTTTGCGTGGTGATGGCTTCCGGCGGCTATCCTGGGGATTACAAGACGGGAGAATCCATTGAAGGCTTGGAAGCGTTGCCTGACGGGGTCACGGTGTTCCACGCTGGAACCCGGGCCGAGGGGGGCCAGGTCGTCACCGCAGGCGGTCGCGTGTTGGGGGTCACCGCTTTGGGCCCTGACCTGGCGGCTGCCCGGGGCTTGGCGTATCAAGCCGTTTCAGGGCTCCGCTTCCAAGGCGCCCAATTCCGGCAGGATATCGGAGCCAAAGGACTCCTTTCCTAGCAGGTCCTATGACGGCCACCCTGCTGATGCGAGCTTGGGCGATTTCGGCAACCCTCCTGTGCTGCTGCGTGCCGGGTACACTGGGCTCAGCCTATGGAGCGCAGGCCGCCGGGCCTGAGCCACTTTCCGATGCTGACCTGGGAAGGATTTTGCCTTTGGTATTGGAGAACTATTTCGGCGCGGAGAAGCTCCTCGAACGCGACCTCACCCGGGCCACATTGCCCGCGTTTCTGGATCAACTCGGCCCCGCAATCCAGATCCTTCCATCCTCGGTGCCGAGCGCCCCGGCGATTATTCCCTTCTACAGCGAGATCTTGTTGGAAAACATCGGCTATGTGCGTTTGGGGACCCTTACCCGCCCCAATCTCACGGCCATGGACGCGGCCCTCAACGAGTTCCCCAGCAAGAGAGTCCAAAGTGTCATTCTTGATTTACGGGCCACCCCGGCCTCCCAGGATTTCGATTCCGCAGGGGAAGTCATCAAACGCTTCACGCCCAAGGGCAAGGTGCTTTTCAGCCTTCACCGGGCAAACCCGAAAAATAGCCGGATCGTAACCTCAAAAGACGATCCCGTGTTCAGCGGTCGAGCCGTGGTTTTGATGGACGGCAATACCGAGGGTGCCGGAGAGGTGATCGCAGCGGTTTTAGGCGTGCAAGCCAAGGCAATGATCATCGGGGAACCGACCAAAGGGATGGCCGCCGAATTTGTGGAAGTGGCGCTACCCAGTGGTAAAGCGATGCAAGTGGCAACGGGCGAGGTGGTCATTGCAGGGACGGCCTCCATCTTCCCGGGCACGCTCAAGCCCGATTTAGCCGTCCCGGTTCCTCCAGCTTCAGCCCAAGCCGCTATGAAGGCTGGGCTTGAGAAAGGGGTCAAGGACCTGGTCATTGAGGTCGAAAGACCCCACATGAACGAGGCGGCGTTGGTCGCGGGAACCAACCCGGAGCTCGAGCCCGGTTTTCGTGGGCGTGGCGCGTCGGGCAAGCTGCCCTTCAAGGATATGATCCTGCAAAGGGCTGTGGACTTCGTGGCAGCGTCGCGGGTCTACATCGCCCCTTAGCCCTCCTCTACCCCGAGGATCCGCACAGGAATGGCGGCGGACTTGGGTGCGCACGGGCCGCTGTCGGTGCGTTTCACGCAAAGTCGGCAAACGGCGCAACGTTTTGGATTGGATCTCTGGGCCCCGTGCTCCTCTGCGGCCTCTGCCGACGTGGCTCGTTATGGCAGGGCTTGCGTCCCCTGGGCCGATTGAACCTAAATTCGGCCGATAAAGGCGTCGGCTGTGA
>JAYVTN010000266.1:0-2938 GCA_043788785.1 Spartobacteria bacterium
GGTGCGCAGGCTGTAGCGGCGCACCCGGAGGGCGTGGCGGACCTGATCCAGGAAACGCCCGGGCTTGGCCGCACCTTGGTCTGAAGACTTCGCGTCCACCTGAAATGAATCGGGCCGGACACGGCCTCCAGACGTGGCTGGCGTGAAACTCGCTGGTTCTGAGCTTGGTGCGCTTGGTGTCTCGGGCCACAGCAGCCCTCCCCGGCGCCTCCGCCGAACCGGCCCAACGGGGCACCAACAAACCCGACCCAAACACCCCCATTCCCCCTGATAGAGTGCCAGACACTTTGGGGTCTCCGGCCGGAGACCCGGATCCCTTAACTGGAGAACCGGATGCCTTAGCTGAAGACCCGGAAGCTACTTTGCCAAGCGCGGGCTCTTTTGCCTTAAAGACGCCCGTGCCCAAGAATTGCCGGGCAGCATCTACCGAACACCGTACCCCACGAACGAATCCGCCCCGTATGCAGCCGGCTATCTTTACCCGCAGAGGGCGCAGAGGGCGCAGAGGGCGCAGAGGCGGCAGAGAAATTCAGTCCAGGATCTCCGGTCCAAATCCCACTATGCTAGTTCGGCGAGCGACCGGGGCATGATCTGGGTCGCCCATTCAGGGCTAAATTTGATGGCGCGGACGCGTCCCAGGGCGTTGCCCTGGGCTGGGGCTAGGGATGCCCCCTTGGGGCGAAAGGCTACAGGCTTGATTCTAGAGGGCCAACCGCTCGAGCTTGGAAGGCAACGCCCTAAATCTGAAAGGCTAACGGCCGGGCCCTATTCCAGCCTAGGGCAACGCCCCATAGGCGCTAATTTAGAGGCGCGTTCAATAGGCTAAAGCCTTAACTCCGAACTCCGGGGGCTAATTTCCCGCCATCGCCCGGGTTTGGCGGCGGCGCCAGAAACCGGTTGCCCCGAGGGTGGCGACCGCGACGGCCGCCAAATGGTAGCCGCTGAGTCCCCAGCCGATGCGGGGGTGTCCCGGGCGAACTCGTGGGCGAAGCGGAACAGACCGTAGGCCATGAGGTAGAGATGGAAGAGCTGCCCGGTCAGGGCGTGCCGGCGCTTGAGCCCGAGGGCCAGCCCAAGGGCGATCAGGTTGAAGAGGATCTCCAACGGGACGGCGGGCCACCGCGGGACGCCGTGGGCATCGGTGAGCGTCCACCATTCTGGAGGGCAGGGCGCTCCCGGCCAGCACCCGTGCAGAAGGCAGGAGCGGCCACGGCGATGATGGCTGGGGTGCCCATCAATAACCAATGCCGGGGATTGGTGGGGCTGAAGGCCTGCATCAGTGGTAGTTCGGGGATCCAAGGAGGGCCACGCAACCGGCGACTAGACCCCCGATTAGGATGGCTAGGAAAACGAGGCCCAGCCCGGCTGTGAGGAAAAAGCGTGCGGCTGGATGTTTGACCAGCCGTCGCGAGATGAGGTCGGCCCCCCAGAACGCTCCTATGAGCAGCGCCGCGGCGAGCAGAAGTCCCACTAAGAGGCCGAGACTGTCTCCCATAATCGTGCCCGGGGTGGGAGGCTGGTTAAGCCTTGTGGACCCGGGAAGCGACCTTCAAACGCAGGGCGTTGAGTGCGATGAAACCGGTTGCATCGCTCTGGTTGTAGGCCTTGGTCGGGTCGGCTTCCATGGTGGCGATGTCCGGATTATAGAGGCTCAACGGGCTCTTGCGGCCGGCAGCGATCACATTGCCTTTGTAGAGCTTCACGCGGACCACCCCACTGACATGTTTTTGGGACTCGGTCACCAGGGCTTGGAGGGCTTCGCGTTCCGGGGCGAACCAGAAACCGTTGTAAACCAGCGAGGCATACTTTGGAATGAGAGAGTCGCGCAGGTGCATGACTTCACGGTCCATTGTGATGGACTCCATCTGCCGGTGGGCAAAATGGAGGATCGCGCCGCCCGGAGTCTCGTAGACGCCCCGGGATTTCATGCCCACGAACCGGTTCTCGACCATGTCAACTCGACCGACCCCATGGCGGCCCCCCAGTTTGTTGAGCACCCGCATGACGCCCAGCGGCGAGAGGAGCGCGTGGCCTTCGGCACTGAAAGTTACGCAGTTGTCGATCCCAAGCTCCTTGAGCAAATCCTCGATCCCGGCGTAGCCCAGGCCGATGCAGAGGCCGCGCTCAAAGAGCAACTCCAAGGACTCGGCCCGGTCGGGGGCGTCTTCGGGCGAGACGCTCAGCACATACATGTCGCGGTTGGCTTCGGCGCTGGCATCGAACCATGGATCTTCCAAGATACCGCTCTCGAAGCTGATGTGGAGGAGGTTGCGATCCATCGAATACGACTTCTTGGCGGAAGCCTGCACGGGAATCTTGTTGGCTTCGGCGTAGGCGATCATTTCAGCCCGGCCGGGGAAAGTTTCCCGGAACCGCTCCTGGCGCCACGGGGCGATGACTTCCAGTTCAGGCGCGAGGGCCGCAGCGGTGAGCTCAAAGCGGACTTGGTCGTTGCCTTTGCCGGTGGCGCCGTGTGCGACGGCATCGGCGTTCTCGGCGCGGGCGATTTCGACCATGCGCTTGGCGATCAGGGGCCGGGCAATGGAGGTGCCTAGAAAGTATTGGCCTTCGTAGATGGCTCCGGCCTGGATCATGGGGAAGATGAAATCGCGGGCGAACTCCTCGCGAAGGTCGTCGATGAAACATTTGGAAGCGCCCGTGCGCAGGGCTTTGGCTTCCAGGCCGTCGAGTTCTTCCTCTTGGCCTACATCGGCACAGAAGGCGATGATCTCAGCGCTGTAAGTTTCCTTGAGCCAGGTCAAGAGGACGGAGGTATCGAGCCCTCCCGAGTAAGCGACGACGATTTTCATAAAAGGGAGGCCGTTTTAGAGCATGGGGGAGGAAAGTCGACAGCCCAAAGTGTGAGGGGGCGGTTTTTTGAAGGGGGGGGTAAAAAGGACCAAAAGGACCAAAGGGACCAAAAGGACCAAAAGGACCA
>JAYVTN010000267.1:0-6102 GCA_043788785.1 Spartobacteria bacterium
GTTGGATCACCAACTGTTGGCATGGACATTCGAAGATTCCGAACCGTGGATCGAGGTCTGGAGATTCGGCGATGACCTTCAAGTCAAGCAGCGAATAACAAATCTTTGTTTACGACCGAGAAGGTCACATTTTTGACACCAGCCGCACCGGCTGCAGAGAGGATAGTGCGGGTGTATTCGTATCGCACATCTTTGTCAGCGCGGATCAGGATACGGAACTCAGGGGTTGCCAGGATCTTAGCTTGGAGCATCGGGATGAGCTCGGCCGCAGTCAGGTAAGCCTTATTATCGATGTCGATGCTACTCGAGCTGCTAATGGGGGACCAGAGCACGTTGAGAATGAGCTGGCCGCCCTTGATATCACCCTTTTCCTTGGCGTCCTTGGCCACCGGCAACCGGACTTGGTCATTGGTCTGGAGGACTTCGGTCGAACTGATCGACATGAAGAAGACCAGAAGAACCAATAGGATGTCGATCATCGGAGCGATCTGGAACTCCGGATCCTCCTCGGGCGGCATCCGCGTTTGGGCTCTCTGCTTACTGGCTCCCTTTTTGTGGTGGGACATTGCGGTAGAGGGGGGAGGTCAATGCCTAGGCGGCCCAATCCAACGTCGCACCACAGTGCGGGCAAGGATTGCTGCCAGCATTCACAGTGCCGCTGCAAACCGGGCAATTGGTGGAAAGAGCCATCGAGATCTTGCGGGCGCCACTGGTGAAACCGGCGGGGACACCGCCCACGCTGAAGTTAGTGCCGATCTGGACCCCGGAGAGTTCCTCGTAAGGTAGGTCGATCAGGAGCGAATTGACCACATCGTCGGCATGCACGATGCACATCTGGGAGATGTTGCGGAAAATGTAGTAGGAGACAAACGCCGGGATAGCGATGAACAAGCCCGAAGCGGTGGCCAAGAGCACCTCGCCGATCTTACCGGAGAGCGCCCGCGGATCGCTGATGCCGCTGCCGGCCAACACAGCGAAGGCACCCATCATTCCGATAACCGTACCGAGCAGACCGATCATGGGAGAAACAACCCCGATAACCGAAAGATAACTGTTGCGGGTCCGCAGCAGGGTAGCCTCGCGCAAGCCATGTTCAGCCATAGCGTCCTGAACGGCTTCCTTACCACGTCCCAAGCGGCTCAGGCCCGCCTTAACCACGTTGGCCAAGTAGTTGGAGTTGGCGTTGCAGGTTTCCCAGGCTTCCTGGTAATTGCCTGCCCCGATCAATTGGCGCAGGGAGATAATCAGGGGCTCGGGCGCCAGCTTATCTTTCCGCAACTGCATCGCGTTCTGGATGATCAGGGTGACCATGGTTACCGAGGTGCCGATGATGGCAACCCAGATCGCCATGATCAGCGGGCCACCTCCCATGATGGTGTCCAAGACGCTGGCGTCTTTGACGGCCGGAGCAGCAGCACCCGCCGCCGCAGCGGGAGCTTCTTCCGCAAAGCCCATCGCGGGCGCTAGCACGAGTGCGGCAACAAAAAGGGCGGGGATAAGGTAACGACGGAGTTTCGTTTGAATCATGTTCTAGGGAGGTTATTGGATGCTGACTTTTTGAGTGATTAAGGCGTCGGCACGCTCCTGGGCAAGCCCCAAGGCGGCCGGATCGTGATAAAACAGCGTAACAGTGCGCAGATAGTCTTCAAGAGCGCCCGGCAGGTTTTTTTCCGCCTCTTTGATCATCCCCAAAGCGTAGAAGGCTTGGGAATAAGCGACCAGGTTCTGGTGGGCAGGCGTCTTCTCCTTCATTGCCGCATCGGCGATGGGCTGGAGCTTGACCCGGGCCGTGGCGAAGTCCTTGCGCGAGATTGCCACGCGGGCAATTCCCACATCGGCCTGGATTGAAGCGGCTCCCGGATAGAGCCTCTGGAAATCCCGGTAAGCAATCTCGGCCTTTGAAATGTCGTTGGTTGCGATGAGAACATCCCCCAGCAAGCTTAAGGATTGTTGGGCCCACTCCACGGGCAACCCACGGTACTTGTCGGTGACGCTGCGGATCACCGTCAGCGCCTGAGCATAATCCTTGGCCAGAAACAGCTGCTGAGCCTTGGCGACCTCTGGCGGCGCGGCCATTACGATTTCTTTGATGGTACCAAGCGGAACCCCGATAGTTCCGATACCAATCTGAAGCTGCAGCCCGGTTCCTAGCAGGCCAAGGATTCTACCTTCTTGGCGGCGGCCATCGTTGGTGACAACGACGTCTGCACGGACTTGGGGCTGCAATGGCGCCAAAACAAGGCAACCAAGCAGAAAAATAAGTTGTAGACGGGGGAAACCGACACGTAGGTTCATGCGCTTTTCTAGGGGGTTGGTTCAACCTAGAGCAGCACTCAGCTTCAAAGCAACTTCAGAAATCTTTTTCCTTTCCTACTCATGGTCAATTTAATGCGCCGGTACCAGCAAGCGGTGATGATGGTCGTCACTGTGGTGGTCATCATCTCCTTCGTGTGGTTCTACAACGGCAACACGTCTCAACGCTCCCGGGCCGATCGCGTCGGCACTCTCTACAACCGCCCCGTCGGCATGGCCGAGTACTCCAGGGAATCCCGGAAGTTCGAAATCTGCCGGGCTTTGGGCCTTTACGAACTTTGGACTACCCTCATCGGCCGCCAGGCGCGGACTGAGAGCGAAGCGGTTGAGAGCTTCGTGTGGAACAGCCTGGTCCTCCGCCATCAAGCCAATGCGCTAGGCCTCTCTTGTACAGACGAGGAAGTCATCGCCGCAGTCCAAAAGCTCCCTTCGTTTCAAACCAATGGGGCTTACGATTCCACCAAGTACAACAACCTGGTCCAGAACATCGCCTCCCGCGGGTTTACGGCGGACGTGGTCGAGGATCTGGTCCGCGATGACCTCTTCCTCACCAAGCTCAAGAACCTGGTTGGCACCAGTGTCCACGCAGCGCCTTCCGAGGTGCGAAGTCTCTTTGAGCGGCGCAACCAGAAATCGGAAATCTCCTACGTGAAGCTTAACAAGGAGGACTTTCTCAAGGCCGCCCAAGTTTCCGAGGAGGACCTCAAGAAGATATTCGAGGAACGCAAGAACACGCTCAACACCGAGGAACTTCGCAAAGTTAGATTTCTGGCCTTTACCCTTCCCAAGGCCGAGAAGCCCCTGGAGGGCAAGCAACGGGTTGCCGAGATGTCCAAACTGGCCGACCGCGCCCAGGAGTTCTCAGTGGCGATGGCTGAGAAGGACGCCAAGATCGAGGAAGCCGCCAAAAAGTTCGGGGTCTCGATCACGGATTCCACGGAATTCACGCTCGAGAATCTGCCTGCTGGTTTCGCGCAATCAGAAGCCGCGGCTCAGACGATCTTTGAAAAGCTCACGCTGGCCCAACCCAACAGCGACGTAGTGATGGTGGCCGACAGCGGGTACTTCGTGTTCCAGCTTGCGGGGATCACCCCGGCCCGGCCGTTGAGCTTTGAAGAAGCCAAGGAGAAATTGGCCGCTCAGACCAAGGAAGAACGCGCGGAGGAAGCCCTCAACCTGAAAGCCTCCGAAGTTCGCAACAAGATCCACGAAGCCCTAAAGGCGGGCAAATCCTTTACCGAGGCAGCCAGTGCGGTCGCCCTTAAACCCCAATCCGTGCCGGCATTCTCCATGGCCGAGCCCCCAAAATCGGAAGCGCCCGAGGTCCGCATAGTGGCCGAACGTTCCTCGCAACTTGCCGCCGGTGAACTCAGCGAACCGCTGCCCTCGGGGGACGGTTCCCTGTTGGTTTACGTCGATAAGCGCCTGCCGATCGACGAGACCAAGCTGGAAGCCGAGAAGACGATCCTGGTCCAGAACCTTTCGCGCGCTAAACGCGAGTCCGCCTTCGAGCTCTGGCTCAAGGATAGCGTCGCGACGGCAAAATCCGGGTCCAAAGGCTGATTGATGCCCGACCAGGCCGCAGTCGACGATCTCTTCGACGACGCCAATGGCGATCTCGCCCTGGGCGAACTCGAAAATGCAGTTCAAAAGTATCGCCGCTGCGTCCAACTCGATCCCGAGTTCTTTGACGGCTGGCATGCCCTGGGCATGGCACTGATGAAACTGGGCCATTTTCAGGAAGCAATTACCGCAGGGCTGCGAACCGTTGAGTTGCGCCCCAACGATCAACTCGCGTGGTCAAGCCTCTCCCTCTTCTACGTCCGCACCAACCAGATTCCGGAGGCCGAGGCCGCCGGCACCAAAGCCAAGATTCTGAGCTGGGGCGGCAAACTTAAAAAAGACTGATTCCCTTCCATGGCCTTCTTCATCACTACGGCAATCGACTACACCAATGGCGCGCCTCACATCGGCCACGCTTATGAGAAGGTTCTTGCCGACGTTCTCGCCCGCTTCCATCGGCTCCAAGGCCATCCAGTCTTTTTCCTCACGGGGGTTGACCAGCATGGGCAGAAGGTCCAGCAGTCTGCGGACAAACATGGCGTCCCACCTCAGGAGTTCGTCGATGGCATCACCCAGAAATTCCTGGCCCTCTGGGACAAACTCGATGTCCGCTTCGAGAGCTGGGCAGCCACCACTAATCCCTCCCACAAGGATTGCGTGCGCAAAATCCTCCAGCGCCTCATGGATGAAGGCCAGCTCTACAAGGCCAAGCGCGACGGCTACTACAGCGTCCGCCAGGAACAATTCCTCACAGAAAAAGAGCGCGCCCCCGATGGCCAGTTCGGCCCGGAGTGGGGCGAGGTCGTTTTTATCGAGGAAGAAAACTACCTCTTCCGCCTTGCAGAACACCGCGACTGGTTACTGAACCTCATCGACACCCGCCCGGAGCTCGTCATCCCGGAGTTCCGCCGCTCGGAATTGCGCAACGCGGTCGAGAAGCTCACAGGGGATCTCACCATCTCGCGTCCCAAGTCCCGCCTGTCCTGGGGCATCGAGTTCCCGTTCGACCCGGAATTTGTCACCTACGTGTGGTTCGACGCACTGGTGAACTACATCAGCTTTGCTCCGGGATATGATCCCGCCCCCGGGGCCGATCTCTCCGAGTTTCACTCGTGGTGGCCCGCGCTCCACGTCATCGGCAAGGATATCCTCATTCCCGCCCACGGCGTCTATTGGCCCATCATGCTCAAGGCCCTCGGCTTCAGGGACGACCAGATCCCCGCCCTCCTCGTCCATGGCTGGTGGAATATCGCCGGTGCCAAGATGAGCAAGAGTCTGGGCAACATCATCGACCCGGACGCCCTCGCTACCCAATACGGCCCGGAAGCCTTGCGGTATTACCTGATGAGCGACATCGCCACAGGGCGGGATGCCGATTTCAGCCAGGATCGCCTGATTCAGCGCTACAATGCCGATCTGGCCAACAGTCTGGGCAACCTGCTCAATCGCTCGCTTAACATGGCACACAAATACCGGGCTGGCGTCCTCAAGCGCACCATCTCGCCCGAGCTCCTAGCCCTTACCGAGGGCGCTCTTGGCTTGGAGGAGCGCGTGAATACTTATCGCTCCCATTTCCAACGGTTTGCCGTCAGCTCCGCCCTCGAGGCGGCCCTTGGTTGCGTGACGTTCTGCAATCAATTCATCGATACCCAGAAACCGTGGGCTTTGGCCAAGAACCCGGATGCCGCCGACCACTTGGACGCCATCCTCTACATGCTCGCGGATGCGCTGCGCACTGTGGCAATCCTGATCTCGCCGGTCCTCCCCCGGGCTGCGCGATCCATCTTCGATCAACTCGGGATTTCCCAGCCCTTCCACCTCGAAGACGCCCGCTGGGGCCTGCTCCCAGACGGCCACACACTCCAGACCCCCTCGCCACTGTTCCCGAGGATCGAAGTGAACGCGGGAGAAAAAGCTGAAAGCTGAAACGCTGCCTCAAGACCGCTGAGGTTTGCCCGGTGGTGATCCGCACTCATTCCCGCTCTCCGCTTCCTGTGAGCGTAGTGGTGTAGCCGCCACGTCGCCCATGGCCACGTACTCGGAGGCGATCTGCTCCCCTGGCCCACAGTTGTGGTAGTTCCCTAGAGCCACGCATAACGCCGCCGTCCGGTACCCGTAGAGTTGGTAGGCCGTCGCCTCACACGTGCCTCCACTCATGAGCGCCCTCTGGAAAGTGATCCCGCCCGCCTTGGCCCAATGCACCAAGCATGCGGTCCATTCCGGATC
>JAYVTN010000268.1:0-10351 GCA_043788785.1 Spartobacteria bacterium
CGAAGCTTACCGGGCTAGTGGGCGCGGTCTCCGTCTGGGGCTTGTCGGTTCAGGCCGACTACAAGGACGACATTGGCTACAACCAACTCTCGGTTGAACTCGGCGCACTCCTGCCGACCGGGTTGGGCGTCTCCGTTACCCAAGTGGAAGCCTCCGATGGCTCCTCCTACTCTCCGGATACCACCAACCCGGAATTTGCCGGCAAGGCTTTCACCCTGCGCAGCGGAGCATCTGTCTATTCGAGCCATGCGACAACCGTCGCCCAACACTTCTACGGGCTTTCGACCAGCCTGGCGCCTGGAGTCACCACGATCAGCCTCTATGACGCCAACAACTGGATCAATGCGGGCATGCTCAATCTGGGAAACGGCACGCCCAAACCAGAAACCAGCGATGTAGCCAACTTCAGCTGGATTGGCACTCTGGGCAACCCCGCCTTGGATCAGGAAGTGCTTCGCCGGTTCGATTATTCGATCCAGACCTCCAATTACGTTGCTGTCGTGGGCACCAACAATGGGGACAGCTCCGTTCTGCCCGAGCTTCTGGCCCAAAATTACAATGGGATCACGGTTGGCAAATCCGATGGCCAGCATGCCAGTGGCTTTACCACTTTCGATAGCGCCGGACGCGTTAAACCGGACCTGGTGGCCCCTCCTTCAAGCGCAGGCACCAACTTTACCAGCTTCACAACTCCTCTGGTTGCGGGAACCGCCGCAGCCCTCATACAAACCGCTCGATCCACTCCCGCCTTAGCCAACGGGGCGGACTCCCGTTCCATCAAGGCCATCCTTTTGGCAGGCGCCACTAAAACCGAATTCCCCGCGTGGACCCGCACCCCTACCACACCCTTGGACACCACGTTCGGAGCCGGCGAGCTGAACATCTACAACAGCTATCATATCCTGACAGCTGGGGAACAAGGCCCCAGCGCCGCCTCCACGGTCGGCTCTCAAGGGTGGGATTTCGGCACAATCTCTACCTCTGCCAACCTCCTGTACTTCTTCGACGTCCCCGAAGGCGGTGTGCTCTCTGAGTTTTCCGCAGCCCTCACATGGCACAGGATTATTACCGATTCGGACCGGAGCCCTTTATCCTTCAACCCAACAGCCTTCATTGATTCGCTCGATCTGCGGCTCTTCAAGGCCAGTAGCTTCAGTTTGGGCGCCACGGTAGATTCGAGCATCAGCTCGGTTGACAATGTCGAGTACATCTACCAGGCCAGTCTCGCCCCGGGACGGTATGCCCTCGAAATCAGTCACGGAACAGCCAACACCGACTTTGCCCTCGCATGGACAGGAGTCACGGTCATCCCCGAGCCATCCCCAGGTTGGCTGGTTTTCCCCGCCGCATGTCTCCTAGCCCTCCATCACCGCCGTCGGAAATGAAGGTCGAAACACAGCCCTTTCGTGTGTTTCGTGTATTTCGCGGTTCAAGAACGCACCGAGGATTCACCGTGATCCGACAGCGCTTTCCCAAACAAACGGCTGTATCTTACGATGGTTTAAGCGAGTCCGCGCGCTCCCAAAATGGAATACCCAAAGGATAAGATTAAGGCAGACGTTGATTATTACGCATTCGAATTTTCCGCTGACGAGAGCGGCAAGGTATGGGTCGGTTCACAAACTTACTGGGTAGGCTGGGCGGATAGCGAGTCGCGCGTCGAACTGCGCAAGCCGCGATTCGTGAATCCCCACACCTTTGCGGACTTCTGGATCGACTTTCAAATGCCATTCCACGTCGTTCACGCCGTCGACGACTTTGTCTGTTGGTTTCTCTACGGCGGGAACGCCTTGGTCGAAAGGTCAATCGCCTCAGAGTTGCTCGCCGACAACCTCAACCCCGATCCATGCGTCCAGACCGGGCTGCGTGGCTTTACGTCTAAACGTGCATTGCCATCGAATCTATTTCGTCCTGTGCCAACGCCCAAACTGCGCATGACGGTGATTAAGCGAGACTCGTATCGCTGCAGAGTGTGCGGACGCCGCCCCGAGAACCACGTGGACATCGAGCTTCACGTTCACCACATTCGACCTCACGGACAGCGAGGGCCGACGCACGAAGACAATCTAATTACGCTTTGTCAGACCTGCCATCGCGGCTTAGACCCGCACTACGAGTGGTCACTGTATAGCCTTTTGGAGGACACACCTTCCGACGAGGACATCAAGGCCCGCGAGAGGCGCAAATACCTCACGGGTGTTCAGGCTTATCGAGTGTCGACCCAGCGATTCCTAAAGCAACTCAATGAAGCAAACGGCGCGTAATTGTTGCGCTCCAGCGCCCAAGCCACGCGAGACAGGTGCGAACGTCGGTCGTGGAACGATGCGCTAAACTGAGCTGATCGGGACTCAACGTCTGCATACGCAGGCGGAGTTCCCGCTCCATGCGGACCGAACTGGCAGGCGACCGAGCCTGCAAGGCGTTCGCTGCGAGCACAGCGCGTTTGGTTTTCTCCCAAGAACCCAAGCGAAAAAAATACTCGGCGATCGTGCCCACGAGCTCCGGGCGCAATGATGCTGCCGTAAATCCGAAGCTGTATGCGGGTTGCTGAACCATGCTTGAACTGTAAATTAATGCTGCGTGGGGCGGACAACTACGGGGCGACCCCCATCGCTAAGATTTAAGCAGACGGGAAATAACGTTTTGTTGGAAGAGATATCTGAGCTACCAGCCCCTCCATTTGCGAGCCGTTGCGTGAAACTCCCCTGCCCTCGCCCGAACTGCCAATGGGTTCAGGCGATTTTGCAAGCGGGCTTGCCCATTTCGTGACCCGCCAGGACGAATTTGCGCCCCGGCAGGTCGAATTTACGACCCGGCAGGCCGAATCTGCGACCCGGAACTACGAATTCGCGGCCCGGCAGGGCGAATTCGCAACCCCGGAGGACGAGTTTGCGACCCGGGAAGTCGAATTTCTGACCCGGGACGACGAATTCGCGACCCGGGAGCCGGATTTTAAATCCCGTCTCGACCATTTCAGAATCCGGAAACCCGCGTTTGTCCTCCGATTGCCCCATTTGGTTTTCCGGGGACCCCATTTTCGTTGTCGGCGAGCCCACTTCAGGGTCCGGCGAGCTCATTTCGAGTTCCGGCACGCGCATATTTTTTCTGGATCGCGGAATATCGGTTTTGGGAGACTCATTTCGCCCCTGGCAACCCGGCACCGACGGAAAAGGAAGGCTGAAACACACCCGTCTTAGCTCTTAGCCTTCACGCTTTTTCTTCGGCCATCGCTGTCCACATTGACCATTACGGCCTGAGTGCGGAACACCTCGCCGCCCGCGCGGGCGTCCACTCCCCATACCCGTACCTGGCAGGACGTGTCACCCACACCGGCAATCTGGGCAAAGATCTTGAGGATGTCGCCGTTGCGCGCCGGAGCCGTAAAATCAAAGGACTCGAAGCGCCGGGTCACGAAAGCCGCCTCGGGAAACCCCAGGGAAGCGGCAATATAGGCCATATCATCAGCCCATTGCATGATGAACCCCCCAAAGAGCGTACCGATGTGGTTTAGGAATTCCGGGCGGATCACCAAAGTCTTCTCGTGGACGGGATAGATTTCCATACAGGGACGGCGTTTCCGGACCCGTGCGGGCCAGGACGGGCGGGTCCGAGCCCAAAGGGCCTGATCGCAACGCGATTACTAAAGGTGGCTACCCGACAAGGATTCGAACCTTGACTAAGGGCTTCAAAGACCCATGTGCTACCTTTACACCATCGGGTAAGGAGTCGGAGAAGGAATCAGCTTCCGAGGACTGTGGCAACCGTAAAACGGAACAGATCGGATTTCAACGCGGGACTACTAGATTGTGGCCGGTCATTTCCGCAGGTTGGGCAACCCCCAGCAGAGCCAGAAGCGTCGGCGCCACATCGGCTAGGATCCCGTCTTCGCATCGGACTGAGGCCGCATCTCCCCCAACGTAGATGAAATGCACAAGGTTGGTCGTGTGAGCCGTGTTGGGCGACCCGTCGGGGTTGCGCATCTGTTCACAATTGCCGTGATCGGCCGTCAAAAGCAGTTTTCCGCCCAAAGCCAGCGTGCGCTCCACAATCTGTTGGACGCAGCCATCGATGGTTTCCACTGCGGCGATTCCCGCTTCCACCACCCCTGTGTGTCCCACCATGTCTGGATTGGCAAAGTTGAGGATCACCAGATCAAACCGCTCCAGCTGCTCGAGCACGTTCCGTGTCACTTCCGGAGCGCTCATTTGCGGCTTCAAATCATACGTGGCCACGTCCTTGGGGGACTGCACTATGATCCGCTCCTCACCCGGGAATTGCGTCTCCACGCCGCCATTGAAAAAATACGTCACATGCGGGTACTTCTCGGTTTCCGCGATCCGCAACTGTTGGAGTCCCGCCTGACTGACCACTTCGCCGAGGATGTTGGCCAGGGATTGCGGATTGAAAGCCACGGGGCACCCGTAAGTCCTGTCGTACTCGGTCAACGTCACGTATTCGACGGCGGGAGTTGCCTCGCGTTCGAACCCGCTAAAATCGCTGCGAAGGAACGCTTCACTGAGTTGCCGGGCCCGGTCTGCCCGGAAGTTGAAGAAAAGGATCACATCGCCATCGCGGATGCGTTGTTCGTTCCTGTGCGAGAAAATGATCGGCTGGAGAAACTCGTCCGTCTGCCCGTGTGCGTACCGTGCCGACACTGCGGCGCTCGGCATGTCCTCGCTCTGCTCGCCGCGCCCTAGGACGATGGCATCCCATGCCAGCTTGTTGCGCTCCCAACGTTTATCGCGGTCCATTGCGAAATAACGTCCGATGACCGTGGCGATCTTGGCTCCCGCCGGTTGAAGACCTGCTTGCACCCGGGCCAGAAAATCCGCGCCACCCGTGGGCGAAGTGTCCCGACCGTCCGTGATGGCATGCACCAAAATATCGGTCACGCCAGCCTCATGAGCCGCTTGAGCCAAGGCGATCAGGTGTTCTTGGTGGCTATGGACTCCGCCATCGGAAACCAACCCCAGCAAATGCAGCCGGGTGGTTTTGGCCTTGGCAAAGGTGTCCTGGAGGATCTGGTTGGTTGAGAACTCGCCATCGAGGATGGCTTTGTTGATGCGCGTCAAATCCTGGTAAACGATCCGACCCGCGCCCAGATTGAGATGGCCCACTTCCGAATTGCCCATCTGGCCTATTGGCAAACCCACGTCCATCCCGCTGGCGCTCAACCGGCTCTGGGGATACTGGGCGTACAGCGCATTGTGAAAAGGCGTTTTGGCCAAAAGCGTCGCGTCGCCATTGGCTACGGCTTGGGCAGGGCCCCCAGGATTCACTCCCCAACCATCACGGATAACCAGAACAACAGGCTTGGACATATGATTAAGAAAACAACCCGGCGCCCGGGATACGAGCAGCTTTTTACGCTAACGGGAATCTTCCTGCGATTGGATGACGCGGCGGGGTGTTCACGGATTAACCCCGGGCGGGAAAAACCCAGAACCATCTCTAAGCGCTACCCGCACCGAAAACTTGCTCCCTCGTGTGTAGACCATGAAGGCGCATGAAGGAGAAGGACTGCCTAGGTCGCAAACCTTCCTTCTCTGAGCCTTTATGGAATGACGTTGCGGCCCGTGATCTTGAAGGCGGCGGCGGACGCCAGCAGGTGGCGGTCATTGCTGAAAATCTCTCTGAATCCGTGTTCGAGAGCGCAGGCTAGATGCAAGGCATCCGCTGCGCGAAGGTTGCGGTGCAGGGTTGCGGCCAGTTCGAGCTGCCCAAATGCGCAGCACGCGATTCGGCCCGACCCTGCCGCGAGACTTCGCACGTCATCGCTGCCGTGCTCATTCAGATAGCACTTTGCCAGATAAGCCGTGTCGAAGTAGATCATGCCCGGTCCCGGTCTTCGGAAAGATAGCCGGTGGAATCGTTCGGTAGCTTTGGCAGTTTGGAGAACCCTTCAACCAGGGGACGGTCGGCAAAAGCCCTTCCCTCATCCCCGCTGGTGAAGGCAACCAATTTGGCCACCGGATGGTGCCGGTTGGTGATTACAATGCCGCCGGCCTGGGCTGCTACAATCAGGCCGAGAGCCTTACAAGACCTTCAGTCTTTGGGGTCGTGAGCGTGGGTTTTTGCCCCATTGCCCTCACAATACGGGTGAGTCGGCCCCAGTCATAGAAACCCATTCTCCTCGAACTCGACTCCGCAGATGATGGCGAGGCAGGGAAATTGCATGCTAAACAGCAGCATCCGAGGTGCGCGATGCCCGCCCCGCCGCCCCGCCGCCCCGCGAGCTGCCGGTGGATATCACGCAAAGTGCGCAACGGCGCCACGTTTCGGAATTAGCCTTGGTGAGCTTGGTGTTCTTGGTGTGAGCTTTCATGCCCCAAGATCCCGACGCATCGTGACGCAAGGTGGTGTGCGACATGAGAAAGCGAGGCACGGATCACACGGATCTCATTTCTCAGACTTCTTCGGCCGCCGAGATTGAAGCTCTTGAATCAATTTCTCCAATTGTGTCAGTCGAAACTCGTCCTCAGACCCGAGTTTGGTTTTCCGACGCATATTCGCGGCCAGACCGGAGACAAGCTCAAGAATCTGCTTTTGCGTTTCATCGCCATCTACCGTGACGGTAGTGACGTGCTTGATTCCCACGCTGACCGTTGCATGCCGCTTAACCAGATCGGCCTTGCCCTCGTTAGCCTTCCGCATGTCATCTACAGTCAAGGGTGGACACGTAAGCATGATATAAACTTTCTCCCCCGCATGATCCACAAATTCCCAGTCTTGGTCACCGGTACAAATGCCTAACCCGACCTGCTCGAGCAGAATCGGGGGCTTTACGGAATCCAGAGGCCTTCCAAAGGCTGGCACTGCCGCGAGGAGGAGAATCTGCATGTATCGCATCATGACTTCAGGCGTAACATAGAGTTGGATTGCGGTTTACTACAAGCCCGAGCTTGGCGCGGTGGGTTTCACGCAAAGTGCGCAACGGCGCAACGTTTCGGAATCAGCTTTGGTGAGCTTGGTGGGACATTCCCTGCGCCAAAATCCTGGTCGAACTGTCGAGAGTGAAGCCCGACCCGGGGTCGGCGTCGAGTTCAGCATCCCGTATAGGTCAGTTGGTCGGGTGCGGAGCGTTTGCCAGCTTGAGGCTCGCGCCGTCTGTGGCCACTTGGGCACCGAGATGTTCGCGAACGGCGTTGAAGCCTTGAAGGTCGCAATTCAATTCCTTGCGCAGGGCTCGTACGGAAACCTTGTGCCGACCGCACACGCTCTCTCGTTGGAGTATGGCCAAGAGCGCCGCTGCCAGGGAGCCAAACACGCCCACTGCCGCTTCGGCGGGCGGGGTGCCTGCGTTCCCTGCCATGTACGGGGACACTCCCTGCGGAATGGCCCCCGGCACCTGAAGGCTGGATGCGCCCGAACGGCCCTTGATCACACGGATCTGCACCGGGATCGCGTCGGCCATTTCGCTCACATGGGAGATGACTCCCACTTTACGCCCTTGCGCCTCCAGACGCATGAGCGCGCTCATCGCAATGTTGAGGGTTCCAGGATCCAAGCTCCCAAAGCCTTCATCGATGAATAGCGATTCGATCCGGAGGCGGTTCGATGTGAGCGAGGCCAGGCCCAATGCCAAGGCTAGGGAGACCAGAAAGGATTCGCCCCCGGACAATGAATGCACCGAGCGGCGTTCATCAGCCATATCGCGGTCCATGACAATCAAGTTAAGGGACTCGGGCAGCCGCTCCAACCGATAGCGGCCTGCCAATTGGTCCAGTTGCAGGTTTGCGTATCCGAGCAACACGTCGAGCGTTCGCCGTTGGGCGATCGAGCGGAATTTGGAGCCATCAGCCGAACCGATGAGCTCGTTGAGCTTGAGCCACGGTTCGGCTGCGATCTTATGAGCCGCGAGTTTTTGGGAGAATGCGGCGCATTCCTTGGTACGTCGGTCATCGTCCACGAGCACCGCGTGGGACTCGGCTGCGAGCTTGTCGGCGGCTTCCCTCGCGATCCTGCGCAGCTGAAGATCGGCAGCCACCGCGCCGGGCTCCTCTTCGGTGGGACGCGCTCCACTGTGGGTCTCCAAGGTCGCTGTGCGCACTGAAAGAGCGCCCTCCGCATTACCGACGACTTGAACCAGGGCCTGAAGACTAAGCTCCTCGGCGGCACACCAGCTTTCGTCACGCGCCAACCAAACATCCAACACCGCCCTGTCGACGGGACACCCGGTACGGACCGCTAAAGTCTTCAACCAAAAGTCCAGCGACTCGACTGCCTTGGCATAAGCCGTCCGCGCGTCGGCCATTGCGGTTTGATTGTTTTTCAGGGATTGGAGGACAATCGCATGGGTCTTGTCCGATTCCGTGAGCTCTCGGGTCCGGAGCTCCACGGCTGCGGCTGCTTCGAGTTCTTGGTTGGCCAAAGCGGCTTCGACTCCATCTACCGGGCCGCCCTCGAACAGGCCCGCCCGCAGGACGCGCACAGCTTCGTGCGCCCTGCGTGCGTCCGCCTCGCGCACTTGTTTGGTTTTGAGCTCCTGGTCCGCGAGGGCGTGTGCTTCCACGACACGGTGCACTTCGGCATCGCACTCTTTGACCTCTTGCCCTAACGTATTCAACCGCTTTTCAAATCCGGTCCATTCTGCGGATTGGGCGGCAAACCCAGTACGGAACGCGAGTGGGTCACGCGCCCAAAGCTCCGCCAAATCCGGCAGTGCCTCGATCAATGGGGACACCCCGAGCAGGCAGGACTCGTTGACGTGCTTGGCCGATTGCTGGGCCGTTTGAGCCCCTTCACGCGTGGCTTGGATGGCAGCCAGATCCGCTACAAGCTTGGCCAGCACAATCTCCAGCTCGGACAAGCTCGTACGCGCCTTTTCAGCGGCAGCCCGGCATGTCTCCATGGACCCCTCGGCCTTGCGCCTCTCGGCATCCTGCGTATCGATCACGCGCAGGGATTCCTCCTGGTGCTCAAGACCCTGCTGGACGGCCGCCAACCTTTCGGCTGCAGGCAACACCAGAAGCGTTTTTGCAATCGGATGCTCGTGCGGCGTAGTCTCTAGCTCCGTCACCCGGGACTCGATCGTGACCAGGCTTCCGCGTTTCTCGACGAGTTGTTTGGCGCGTACCTCCAGTGCGGTGCCAAGCCCGGCATCGCGCTTGAGCAACCCCTCCAGCTCCGCGTTCCCCTCCGCGATACGCAACCTCAAGTCACGCAGGACGGCTACCTCCTGCGTTGGCGGATGCTCCGCGTACGGATGCTTAGAGCCTCCACACACCGGACACGGTTTGCCCAGGATCAACTTCTCCCGCAGCTTGCCTGTCGCATCCGCCACAGCTTCTTCGGCCAACTCCAGCGTACGCCGCATTTCTGCCAGCTTCTCCCTCCGGACGGGGATCTCATTGCGGACAATAGCCAAGGCGGTCGTATCTGCATCAGCCTCAATAATCGCGGCTGCGATTTCGGAACGCACACCAATCGCTTTCGCGGTGAGCGTGTCGCATTCCCTGAGGCCCACCTGCAAGATCCGCAGTGCCTCGCGTCCGGTCTCTGCCTCCCGGCGTGCACCGGCAAGCTTCTCCCCGTCAAATTTCCGGGCCCCCTCCTCGTCCGCAGATAAAGCCGCCGCGCTCTTCCGCAGAGTGTCTGACAACACCGATTGTCTGAGGACCTCCTTCGATCGGGCCGCGAGTTGCTGTTGCTCTTGCTTGGAGGCCTTGGCCAAGCATAGATCCGCGCTCGCCAAACTCTTGCGGGCCTCGGCACTGTGTGCGATCCGGTCACGCCACGCAGCCGCGTCCGGTGCGAAGCGGGAATAAACTGCAAGCGCGTCGCGGCCGGCAAGTACCATGGCCCGCTCGGCGGTTAACCGCTTTTGGGTATCCTGCGCTTCCTTGCAGAGCCTCGCGCGATCGAGCGTGGATTTCTCAGCCGCAGTGAGCTGAGATTGCGCATCCGCGAGCGTGCTGGAGAGAGGCCCAAGTTGAGCGTCCAAATGACGCGCCTGGATCAACCGCGGCTTGGCTTCGGAGGACGCCAACTGGGCCCGCTCTAGTCCTGTGACGCTCTCCAGTCGGCGCTGTTGCTTTAGGCGTTGATCGCCCGCCTTCAACTCGACCTGTTCTCCGGCCGCAAGGCATTGACCTTCCCACTGCGCGACAAGCTGTCGGGCGCGTTCCTCGCCGACACGCAGTCCACCGGCATCCCGCGCCGCTTCCCGGATCAAGCCCAACTCGACCCGGCGCGGCTCGGCTTGGGCAAAATCCGCTTTAGCAGCCCGAAGCTTTGACTCGTCCTGGGCGGCCAGGGAGCGGAGTTCTTCCAAGGTCTTGAACCACGCGACATGGGCCTCGCGCATGGTCAGCGCCTGGAGTGCCGCGGTGGCAGCCGTGCGTGCGGCCAG
>JAYVTN010000269.1:0-8192 GCA_043788785.1 Spartobacteria bacterium
CTATCGCGGCGGGCTACAACCATTCCGTTGCGCTCAGGCAGAGCGCTACTGAAATGGGGACGGTATGGTGTTGGGGCCAGCAGGCAAATGGACGGCTCGGAAACAATTACACGACGACCGCTTCCATCAAGAACCCGGTAAAAGTCATCAAAACTGGAGGGCTCTCGCTTGACCATGTCGTTCAGGTAGCAGCAGGGCCCAGGCATAGCGTTGCGCTGGATGATTCCGGGCATATCTGGGCGTGGGGTTATAATCAGGACGGCAACCTCGGCGATGGTACAGTTACGCAGAGCGGCGTGGCTTTGCAAATTCCGGTATCTTTGCCAGCGGGAGTCGTCATTGTCTCAATCGGAGCGGGCGGCTACGAAGTAACTGACCCGACCACAGGAGCGGTTACAATCAACAGCTTCACACTGGCAATCGCCAGCAATGGCGCCGTATATTCGTGGGGTTATAACTCCCATGGGGAGTTAGGCAACGGTGTTACTAGCGCAAAATCGGTTCCGACAATCGCGGCCAACGGATTCAGTTTCATCAATCAGCCTCCATCGGCGGTTGGGTTGAATATTGGAGGGGACCTCTACGCTGGCGGCATCGTATTGCTGACGGCTAACCCAGTCGATAGCGATGGCTCGGTTGCGCGGGTGGACTACTATTGGGATGGCGCGTTCGTAGCCAGTGCGACCACAGCACCATACCAGGTTTCGCCTCCCACATCTCTCGTAACTCTCGGAGCGCATTCCGTTACTGCTCAAGCCTTCGACAACAGCGGAGCGAGCGCCGCAGCTTCCAGTAGCGCCACTATCAGTCGGGCCCAAGTTACATCGTTTGCACCCGTTGAAGCTAGGTTTCCGGCAAACCTGACGTTGCAGCCTGTGGTCAATGGCAAGCTCAGCCGGCTCGAGTATTATAATGGCGCTGCGCTCCTTGGGGTGAGCACGACATCTCCATACAGTCTCCTCTGGACAAAATTTAACGTTGGCAAATACACGCTTACGATCAAGGCCTTCGATGCCACTGGCCAGACTTCCTCCATTACAGGCTTAGTCACAATCTTGCCCGCTATTGCGGCCGCTCAGCCGACCCGCTATTCGATTGGCAACGGGACCGATCCGACTTTTCTCTCTTATGTGATCGGAACTGACTTTGAGCGCGGGATCGCACTTGATCCCATGGGAAACAATTTTTCCAAATTTCCCGCTGCCGGTAATAACGCAACCAAATTGCCGTGGTTTTTGCGAACGCAAAAGTCAACCGCGTACCACATCAGTAGCACCGCAGGCGTCATCACGTATCCAATCGCGTTTGAAAATCCCTTGGCGGCCTTCGGTGCCGAGGGCGGGGGAACCCCGATGTATACGGGGCAAAGTTACACCTTCGGCGTCGGAGGAGGCGGCCAGGATGCCAGTATGACATCCATTGGAGATTTCAAAGTAGCCGTATATGACAAAGCCGGAATGAGCGCCGGTCAAACCGGCGTTGGTCCAGCACTGGAATATTCAATCAATCTGCCCAGGAAGGGGAGTACAGCCTGGGAAACATTTGCCAAAAACGGATACGTGCAGGTTCTCGATTTGACAGGGATCAGCCTCAACGGAAGCCAGGTAGCGTTGAATGTTTCCGTTCAATATATTGCTTCGTCGACACAAGCCGGGCAGTGGGGACAGAAAGTTTCTTCCCCTATTCTCGTGACTGTGACTTCAGCGAACACGAATTTTTATTACAAGATCAGCTATATCGGGTTGACGGCAGACGGTACCGCCAACGGACGATGGATGGGGGTCACCGACCCTAATAACTACCTGTCAACGGGAACTTACTCCCTCAGTTACACCCTTGATTTCCAGCAACGGCCGCCCTGGCGTTCGGTCTACATTGATCAGCCACATTTTGAGGGGCAACCGCTGCCGTCAGCTTACCTCGGGAAATCCTTGGAAGAACTCCTCCATAGCGCGCCGCCGGTCGTTGACCATTACGCCGCGCCAACAGGTAATTTCTTGAATCTGGACAACAGTCCGGAGCTGCGCGTCCACCCTATTTTAGACAAGTTTGTTAATGACATGGGCAATGATCCCATGGCCCTGGTCAACTATGTGCTCAATGAAATTGAGCTGACCGACGCGATAAGCTATAACGATAGTGGCCTCACCACCGAGGCTTCCATCAACGACGGCGGTGTCAACCGCGGCGCTCTTGCCACATTCCTGGAAGGGCAGGGCTCGCCCAAGGAACAATGCGCGCTCATGATCTACCTCTTGCGGCGTGCAGGGGTGCCATGCGGGTATGCTTATGCCGATCACAATGGTCTGCTCATGCTCGACGGCGTCATGAGCAAACTGCTGCGAATGCAGATCCGCGGGGCTGCCGACGCGATGGGCAACACCAATGTCCCCCATTTGATTCCCGTGAACTACCCGTGGGTGTCGGCGTATATCAACGGTAAATGGGTACATATTTTCCCGTGGCTCAAGGACACGTCCGTTGAAGAGGGGCTTAATCTCTATCAATATTTGCCAACCGTTTCGACCACGGCCACCCAGCCCTGGGGGTACGCAACTGGCGTGCAATGGCTGCGGCATTATCTGCTCAACGATCCGGCGATCCGCTCTCTGAGCAGCGAGAATGACAACCCGGGAGTGCTTTTTCCGCTCTTTGTGAAAGCTTCCCTCGCTGCCACGCACCCAGAAGTTTCGATCGATCAGCTGGGCGTCACCATCTATAACCGAAAAAACTATTTCACTACTTGGAATGACCTCCCCAGACCCTGGCAGGCCAGCCCTCTGGCAGGCTCCACGGCTCCTCAGGAAAATCTGACCACGGCTTCCTATAATGTCTTTGATACGGTCAATATCCAAGCCTTCAGTGATCGCAATGGCAATGGCATATGGGACTCTGGAGAGCCGAGTTTAAGCACGGGCGATTTGCGCACTCTGGATCTCCACAACCGCCGGTTCCTCCTGTATCATGTGCAAACTAGCGCCGACGCTAACACATACAATATGATTTTGTCGCTTGAGGCATTCCGGCCTAATGCAACAACGCAAGTGGCATTCTCTAATGACCCGACTCTTCTCAACAATCAGCGTTTGGTTACGGGGCTCGGAACAGGTGACGATCAATTGGTGTTCAACATCGCCTATAAGCGCCATAACAACTCGAAGATTCATTCCGATGTGGATCATTGGAGTCCATTCCTGGGTTTGTCGGACACCGAGACCATCACCGATTCCCGCCCACTGCGAAAGGGTGATTTCGCCGCCTTGGTCCTAAACTATGGCAGGGTTAGCAGTTCAATGCTTGCCGTGCAGGCGCAAAAGTTTTGGGCCGCACAGCAGAACCAGTTGCAAACTCCTGGAACCCCACTCGATCAGGAAGTCGTTCAAGGCCTTCCTGTCTACCTGATGGGCCTCTCCTATTACTACAATGTCAGCCAATCGCTCCAGCCGCTGTTGGGGCTTACCAAAACGAATATATCGTCGTTTTTTGCCCATGGATTTTCTAAGTTAAGTCCCAAGCGGAACGCTGATGGCACCATTTTTAATAATGGCGAGCTCCAGATGATCTACCCCAAAGTGGATATGGCCTTCCAGCGTATGGCTTGGGTCAACAATGGGACGCTGCACGCCGACTCGGGTCTGGCAGAAAGCCCTGCCACTAATAATTGGGGTCCCATCCTCATCGGGGAAATCTCGGCGCAGGAACATCGCACAATTAACAAGTTCTTCCGGCACACAGACGCCATTTCCACGGTCAAGCTTTTGGATACAGCGCAGGGATCCACTCCCGGTTCCAATGTTCCGGAACTCACTCTGGCCAATCATCTCATTTCCGTGACGGGTTCACCCTGGAACACGTCGTATACGGCTACAGTCAACGGAGTGTCCAAGACCCAGTCTCTGGCAACATGGGCAGGATACAACCCCGCTCTGCCCAATGCGCCTTCACTTTATAAGACGGTAAATGATTCGTTTACGGGAAACAACGTCCCATTGGCGGACTACACCCGTGTGTTTATGACGCCTGGACCCGTTTCTGGGGCAAGCGGGGCATACCAGGGAATGGGGGCTTTCATCATGGGTGTAGATGCCAGTGGAGCGCTCATCACCGATAGCATGACCCTCAGTAACGGCGGGTTTGGCGACGCAATTCCTCCAATAACTTTTCTGGAACCCTCTTTTACTGCGGCGATCCTAGAGCGCTCTTCGGATTTAGCTTTGACTTACATTGACAAGACGGCTCCGGTTACCATGTCTTTGGGCCGAATACCCAGCTTCGATGCTACATCGTTCTCGCTCCGGCTCACTGATGGTTCAGGCTTTCTCGACCAATCGTTTACGTCTTCCCTTAGTCTTTCATCTGCATCGATCGGGTACCAATCCTCGAACGTAGGATCACTTGCTGTTAGAGATAACTTTATAGCAAACGGCAACGCAGGATTTGTTACGAACACGTCTTTTTTCGGGTCAATGATGGGGAGCCTCGAGGGAGCGGTAAAGGGTATCATGGACCCGGTTAATGTGGTTAATGGGGAGTTCTATGTGGATTCCGCGGATTTGCGCTTAAACGGCCCGATGCCTTTGGAAATCCGACGCAATTATGGAAGCCAAAACCTAGCCGATGGAAACTTCGGAGTGGGTTGGAGAATAGCCTATGATCCCTATCTGGTGGTGGCCATCGACCAAAGCCTTATCTATGGAGCTGAAGCTGATGGATCCATGATTGCTTACCGTCGGCAAACCTCTCCGACCAGCCGATGGATTCCCACCGTGGCGGATAACCTCAGCCTGGAAAACGTCAAAGGAGACACAACGGGTTCGCTTGGTAACGCGCTTAATAATCGCATCGATCAGACCGTTGTCGGCGGCTTCACGTACTATACATTGACCGGAGCCGATGGGAGCATCCGCACTTTCCAGGTCCGCTCTTATCCCACTCCTGGGACAAACGGCCTCACCCGGTCACGCCCATACTTGCAGACATGGAAGGATACCAAGGGAAACTCTTTCACCTTCTCTTTCCAGTCCCTGGCCACAGATGCCGCCGGACAGTACAACACAGATTACGGCCAGGTTAACCGCATTGTTTCCAGCAACGGGAACTTCGTCGGATTTATTTACGACATCTACGGACATATTACCCAGGCTTTTACAAACGATGGACGCCGACTTTTCTATAAGTATGATGACTTCGGAGACTTGATTCAGGTTACCTTTCCCGACGCCTCGTCTATTGGGTACGAATACTTGCATAAGCCTAACGCCACCGGTGGCGGTTTTTACTCGGAGCACTTGCTTACCCGCGAGAACAAGCCTGGGGGCAGGATCCTGGCAAACACCTATGATGATAATATCAACCGCCGGGTAACCCAGCAGCAGTCAACGGTGGGAACGGATTTTAAACTCGTGACCAATGCGACGTTTGTTTACACGAATTCCAAAGATCCAGTGGATAAGACCATTTCTGGGTACACGGTTATCACCGATGCGAATGGGTTTGCGACCCGCTATGACTATCTGAAGGGGCAGACCACAAAGGTCACCGATCCCCTCAACCAGACAGTGGTGGAAACTTGGTTCCAGCCTGGCGATAGCCTTCCTGGCACCTATCCTCGCAGCTTAAAAAGCCGCACCGACAAGCGCGGCTTGCTTACCGATTATCTATACGATGCCAGGGGCAACCTGGTTAAGAAAACCGTCACGGGAAGCTTAACAGGCAATGGGTCCGGAGAAGTTGCTGTCACGACTTCCATCTATAATGCCTTGAACATGGTCACCCAAGTGACCGATCCTGTCGGGAATATCGCCGTCAGCACTTACGGGAACCCAAGTTTTCCTTATCTCGCGTCTTCACTCGAGACACGGACACCAGGTGGCTCTATCAGTACTACCCTGTTTGATTACCAAAATGTCGGCACCGGGTCGGTAGCCGCCTACGGAGTACTGCAGGCTGTGACTGTCGCCGCAGGCACTTCCGAGCAGGTGGTGACAACTTATACCAATAGCCCGACTGGCTTTGTCTCTCAAATTAGCAAGGCGACCAGTACGGCCGACCCGGCCGTAGTGGTAAATTACACTTATAATTTGCGCGGCGAGCTCACCACAGAAACCGATGCCGCCAACCGCATCACTGCTTACGCCTATGACGGCCGGGGGAACCGAAACTGGACGGAGCGCCGGGATCAGACTGGAGCGTTAGTAGCCTGGCAGTATGATTACTATAATCAGAACGGCGAGATCGAATGGAGCGACGGTCCCCGCTATAATCCTGAGGACTATGTGCTTCACCGTTACGATGGTGGCGGCCGGGTAAGTGAGGAAATCCGCTGGCGTAGCCAGGCCGCCGCCGACGGGTCGGGGGTCCAGGCGGTGCCGGGGATTGACGCCGCGTATTCGTCCACCTTCCACGTGTACGATGGCTTTGGCAATCTAAAGGAGACCCGCGATCCGCGGCATAACTCCACGACGATGCTCTATGATGGCATTGGACAGATGCTCAGTCGCTCGTTGCATAACGGTAATGCCTCGGCTCCCGTGCTCTCCAGCGAGTCGTATCTTTACGAGCCCGGCGGCGAGGTTTCACAGGTTACCAATCCGCTAGGCGGGGTGACCCGTAAATATTATACCGCCAAGGGCCAGTTGCGCCGTTTGGAGAATCCCGACCTGACAGTGCTGGAATGGCGTTATGATCTGGGCGGCCGGATTACCCGGGAAATCCTCAGCAATGGGACCTATTGGAGCACCGCCTACGATGACCTCAACCGCAAGGTGACAAGGACCTTGTTCGCCTCCGATGGCACCCAATTAGCCACAGAAAGCGCCACCTCCGATCGTCGGGGCAATGTGGTTTCCAAGACTGACCGGGAAGGAAATGTCTTTACGAGCGCCTTTGACGGTCTAAACCGCCCAACGGTTTCCTCAGGGCCGGCGGCGGCGGGCAATTCCGCCCAGCAAACATTTACCCACACCTATGACGCCGCCGGGGTCGTGGATATCGTCACCGACATTCTCGGAAATAAAACGGTTACGACCAAGGATGCCGAGGGAAGGCCGGTTTTGGTGCAGAATAAAAACAGCGCGGGCGCGGTGGTTAGCCAAAGCACGTCGGATTATTCCTCGGATCACCAGAGCGTTACTACTACCTCCGGAACGGGAGCGGGAGCGCTTTCAACCACGGTTTATACCGACACGTTTGGGAAGCCTGTGTTGGTAAAAAAGCCGGACAACACGTTCCAGCTGTCGGTCTATGATGAGGCCGGGAACCTGGTGCTTGCCGACAATGAACGCGGTGATGTCACAAGCTTTACCTACGATGCCTTCAACCACATGGCGACCCAGAGGTTGCCAGCGGCCACCATCCCCACCGAGGCGCTGACCAGTTTTGTGTATGACGCGGCGGGCAATCTCCTCCAGCGGCAGATGCCGGGGGCCATCGTGCAGGTCATGACCTACGATAGCGCCGGGCGGAAAACGACCGAGGAGCTCAGAAGCGGCGCCACGGTCACCCGGCATTTCGATTTCGGTTATTATCTTTCCGGTGCATCGGTGGGCAAACTTCAGACAATCGCTGATCCTCGCGGGTTCACCTCGACGAGCACTTATGACGCGTTCCTGCGTCCCTTGACCGTGGTTTCCACGGGTAGCGCCGTCCCCGAACAAAACCAGACGACGACCTATGGGTATGATCGGCGCAATCTGCCCACAACAATTTCCCAGGCGTATGCCCTAGGCGCTACCGGGCCGCCCACGCTGGTGACCCGTGCTTACGATGGGTACGGGCAGCTCGCCTCAGAAATTGTCTCCATCAATGGCGTGGTCAGCTCGCAGTGGACTCAGACATGGGACGCCGCGGCGCGGCGCTCAGCGCTTAACTCGCAACTCGTGGCGCAAGGCTCTGGGGCTGGCCAGGCTTATAGCTTCGGATACCGGGCCGACGGGCTTCTAAGTTCCGTGACCAATGCCGGCCAGACCGCGCAATTCACGTATGGCGATAACGGGCTGCTTTCCCAACGCGCTAATCCCTGGCGGACGCAAACCGTAAGTCAGCGTGATCTTCGCGGACGGCTTCTTGCCGAGAACAACTCTGTGGGCGCCGCGACGCCACTGGCTGAAACACTGGTCTGGCGTGCCGATGCCAAGATTGGCAGTTATACAGCCAATCGCACAGGCGCCGGCGTCTGGAATGAAACCCGCGCT
>JAYVTN010000270.1:0-8877 GCA_043788785.1 Spartobacteria bacterium
CCGTGGCAAAGCAGGCAGAGCCGCTTTTTATAATCCCCGATCGGTCGCGGGATCGGCTGCGCCTATCGGGCAATGCCAGATTGGCTCCCCGGTGGGCGCGCCAATGGCTCGATGCGGATGGGCTTGTTGTCCAAGGGCCGCCGGAGGAATTTTTAGCCCGCGTGCAGAAGGCGCAGGCCCTTCAGAGAACCGAAAAACCCCGATCGACGCTAAGAATTTCACAAGAGGTGGAGCCTTGGCTGGAATCGCGTCATCATACGCAAGAAAGTGCGGAATTGCGGCGGATCTATGAGCTCCAGGTCCAAAGCGGGCACTGGCCGCTTCAGGAGACGCTCGTCCCGCTCTTTCCTTACCAGCGCGAAGGGATGTTGCATCTGGCATTCAAGGAACGCGCTCTACTGGCCGACGAGATGGGGTTAGGTAAAACCATCCAGGCCATTGCCGCTTGTGCGCTCCTTCATCGCTTAGGCAAAGCGCATCGGGTCCTGATCGTTGGGCCGGCTTCCCTTAAGAGCGAGTGGGAGGAGCAAATCCAGCGTTTCACCCGGCTGCCCTACCAGTTGGTTTATGGGCCCCGTCATGCGCGGCTCAATTTCTACCGGGAAGACGCCCCTTTTTTTACGATCACCAATTACGAGCAAATGGTGCGCGACGCTCTCGACGTCAACGAACGCCTGCGGCCCGACGTGATCATTCTTGACGAAGCGCAACGCATCAAAAACTGGGGCACGAAAACCGCGCAGGCCATCAAGCGGTTGCGCAGCCGGTATGCCTTTGTTCTAACCGGCACGCCAATTGAAAACCGCATTGATGAGTTGCACTCGCTCATGGATTTTCTCGCTCCGGCAGTGCTCGGGCCGCTTTTTCGGTTCAATCGCGACTTTTACACCTTGGACCAGCGGGGCCGTCCGGAGGGCTATCGCAACCTGGATGTGTTGCGCGAGCGGATCGCTCCGTACCTCTTGCGACGCCGCAAGGCCCAGGTGGAAAGTGAGTTGCCCGACCGCACCGATCGCCATCACTTTGTGGCCCTTGGGCCGCTTCAGCGCGACACTTACTCCTCGCATGAGGCTGCGGTCGCTTGGTTGGTTCAAATCGCGAAGCGGCGCCCACTGACGGTTCAGCAGCAGGAAAAACTCATGCGCGAGCTGGCCATGATGCGCATGATTTGTGACACCAATTACATTCTCGATCCGGATGAGCGTTCCTGTCCAAAGCTTGCTGAACTGAGCAAGGTGCTCGAAGAATGCCGCGATAACCCGGGGGTCAAAGTCATCGTTTTCTCCGAATGGGAGCGGATGCTGGAACTGGTTCGCGAGCTTTGTCTGGCGCTGGGAATGGGCTTTGCCTGGCATACCGGTTCCGTGCCGCAGCAACGCCGGCGCGGTGAAATCCACCGCTTCAAAAATGATCCGGAATGCCGGGTATTTTTGAGTACCGACGCAGGCGCGACCGGGCTCAACCTCCAGAACGCGAGTGTTGTCATTAACTGTGACTTGCCCTGGAACCCCGCGAAGCTGGAGCAGCGCATAGCCCGGGCGTGGCGCAAACACCAGACCAGGCCGGTGACGGTCATTAACCTCATCAGCGAGGACACCATTGAGCATCGCATGCTGCTTACATTGGCGGACAAAATGGCGTTGGCCGGCGGGGTGCTCGATGGAGAGGGTGAACTGACTGAAATCAAATTGCGCAGCGGCCGCGAATCGATGCTCCAGCGATTGGAGCAAATCCTCTCGACCGGGCCCCAAAAGCCCGCCGGGCCGCCACCCCGTGTGCTCCCGGCCGACCGCGTGCTGGGTTTCGCCCAGGAAACCGCACACCTCCTCCAGGCGGCGCTGTGCAGTTGCGAAGAACGTTATCCGCGCGAAGGGGCGCACACGGTCCTTTATGTGGTGGTCGAATCCGATGCTGTCCGGTGGCGTGAAGAAAAGCTTGCCCCGCTGCACGCGGAATATTTCGCCAAGGCCGACCCGCTGGCGCCGGTGCAACTCGAAGTGATCGACCGATCCACCCATGAAGCGATTCAACGCTTGGTCGCCTCCGGGATGCTAGCCCAAGGAGCTGGAAGCAGCCGGCCACTCTATCCCGCAGCCGTCGAGTCTGGGCCGCCGCCTCCCCTGAGCGCGGCCGAAGAAGCCGCGCTCGCAAGCATCCGCGAACAGGGCGCTCGCAGGCTCAAAACCGCGCGCGTTCTAGGCGAAGCCGATCTTCCGGATGAAGCGCGCATTCCGCTCCTTGAAGCCATCCTCCTCCGGGGCAGGGCCCTGGCCATTGAACATCGCCTGCCGCAACCCGAAGATCCCGCAGCCGCACTTCGCCCGCCGCTGGCTCGAAAGTTTTCTGCGGATCTCGCCCCCTTGTTGGCCTTCGTCTCAGACCCTAACGCCGACTGGAGGCCGATTGTAAATCGCTTAGCTTGACGCACATGCTTAGCAGGGCTGCTTCTGCGCCCCGGGAGGGGTCGTCGAAATAAGCCCCGGGTTCCAAACCGCATAGGCGCTAACGCGGCGGCGCCTTCAACAGGCTAAAGCCTGAACTCCGAACCCCGGGGCGGTCCGATCCAACTGTTCATGCTTTAGCATGCCACCCGCCGCCAAGTTAGCGCTTATGGGTCCCAAACCCGGGAGCCGGAACCAGTCCGGCGCGGGCAGATTGGCGCAAGGATCAACTATGACGGGCTGACAGCGCAGTCGGATGATCTCCGGTTCCAAATCGTTGGATAGCGGGGGAAGCGTCGTCGTAAAGCGTGGTTCCTTCAATCTTCGGGCCTTCCCCCGCCGCCTCCGGGGCGGATTTCCCTGCGTCTCGCGACCCCCGGGTTCGCAACCCATAGGCTCCTAACTTGGCGGCGGGTGGCATGCTAAAGCATGAACTCCGAACCGTCGGATCGGACCGTTCCGGCGCACGAGTTCAGGCTTTGGCTTGTTGAAGGCGACGCCAAGTTAGCGCCTATGGGCTCGGATGCTTTCGTTTGGGACTATAGATACTGCCCGACCACAAGGCCCATAAGTCCCATAATGCCCTCCGGTTCTACCCGCCCGCGAGCACCTTTGCCAGGAACGGCGCAGTGCGGCTGCGTTTGCTTTTGGCCACCTGTTCCGGCGTGCCGCACGCCACCACCTCGCCGCCTCGGGCACCCGCTTCCGGCCCGATATCAATGAGGTAATCGGCCTCCGCGATCAGACTGAGATTATGCTCGATGACCACCACCGTGTGGCCTTCATCCACCAACCGATGCAGCACCTTGAGCAACTCGCACACGTCGGCCATGTGCAGCCCAATCGTGGGCTCCTCCAACAAATACAACATCGATTTGGTCTGACGCTGTTGCCGCAGGATCGCTGTCTTTGCCCGGCCCATCCCGCGCGTCAATTCACTGGCCAGCTTCAAACGCTGCGCCTCGCCTCCGCTCAGAGTCGGACTGGGCTGACCCAGCTTCAAGTAACCCAACCCCGTGTCACACAAGAGCGCCAAGGAACGCGCCACCTTCGGCACCGGAGCGAAGAAAGCTGAAGCCTGCTCCAAGGTCATGTCCATGACATCGCCAATGCTCTGGTCGTTGTAGAGGACTTCCAAGGTCGCTGCGTTGTAACGGCTCCCAACACACTCGTGACAGGGCACATAGCTGGTCGGCAAAAAATTCATCTCCACCTTGATCACTCCCTGCCCCGCGCACGTCTCGCAGCGGCCTCCCTCGGTATTGAACGAAAACCGGCTTGCCGTGTATCCGCGCATCCGGGCCAAAGGCACTTGGGCGTACAGCTTGCGGATCTCGTCGAATACTTTGATGTAGGTCGCCGGCGTCGAGCGCGAGGTCTTGCCGATTGGCGATTGATCCACCTCATACACCGCCTCGATGAATTGTCCCCCCTCCAATACCGCGCCCCGGCCCGCGCTCCGCTTCCGGGACAACGCAGCTTCCACCGCTGGTTTGAGCACTCCCCGCATCAGCGTACTCTTGCCCGAACCGGAGATTCCCGTGAGCACGCTCAGACGTCCGATCGGAAACCGCACATCGACATTTTTGAGATTGTGCAAAGACGCCCCCTTGATCCCGAGCCAACGCTCGACGGTCTTGAGCGACCGGCGTTCACCGCGCGTGGGATGCTGAAGAGGTTCGCGCAGACACCGGCCGGTCGCGGAGCGCTTATTGCGGCATATCTCCGCTAACGTGCCCTGGGCAACCACCTCGCCCCCGCGAGAGCCCGCCCCGGGCCCCAGATCGATGATCGTATCGGCGCGGCGCATCGTCTCCTCGTCATGTTCTACGATAATCAGCGAGTTGCCTTTGCGCTTAAGCGCTTCCAAGGTCTCCAGCAACTGTTCGTTGTCGCGCGGATGCAATCCGATGGTGGGTTCATCGAGCACATAGAGCACTCCACGCAGATTGCTCCCCAATTGCGCCGCCAGCCGGATCCGCTGACTCTCGCCGCCACTCAACGTCTTGGCTGAACGGTTCAATGCCAAATATTCCAAGCCCACTTCGCCCATGAATTTAAGACGCTGCTCGATCTCGGGCAGAATATCCCCTGCGATTGCCAGGTTCCGTCCCGTGAACTTCTGTTTCCGGCTCCATTCGAGGGCTTCCCGGGCCGACAATGCGCCCACCGCATCGATGCTAGTTGCGTTGAGGCGCACGTTCCGGGCCACCGCATTGAGCCGGGCTCCTTCACAAACCGGGCACGGCTCCGCCTCGCCTTCTTCCAACCACTCATGCTGGCGTTCCTGATCCATCTCAATATCGATGGCGCTCTCCAAACGCGGATTGACGGCCTGCTTCCAGATCTCGCCGAATCCGTTACAATGCAGGCACCAACCATGGGGCGAGTTAAAGGAGAACATCCGCGGATCCAGCTCTTCAAAGGACTGCCCGCAATCCGGGCAGCTCATCTCTGTGCTGAGCACCTCCATGCGGCCCCGGGAATCCAGAAGCCGGGCAGTACCCTTGCCGATCTCCAAAGCCCGTTTGAGTGCCGCTTTGAGCGGTTCCCCCGCCGCAGCCGTTGATATCGTAGCCACCACCACATCAATCGTATGCTCCCGGAAACGCTCCAGTTTTTGGAACTTGTCCACTGCCACCAGCTTCCCATCGATCAACAGCTCGCTGAAACCCTTCGTCTGGGCCCACACGGCGACCTCTTGGTGAAAGCCTTTGCGCGCCTTCACCAGGGGCGCCAACACCCGCAGACGCCCTTTGCGCGCCAAGGTCTCGGCTTTCTTCTCAATGGCCGCCAACGTTTGCTTTTCCACCGCCACATCGCATTTCGGGCAATACTGCACACCCAACTTCGCAAACAGTAGCCGCAGGAAATGATAGACTTCCGTGACTGTGGCTACGGTGGACTTTCCGCCTCCCCGGGTGATCCGTTGTTCAATGGCGACACTGGGCGGCAACCCGGAAATCAAGTCCACATCGGGCTTTTCCAATTGCTCGACAAACTGCCGGGCGTACGCGGACATGCTGTCGAGGAACCGGCGTTGGCCTTCGGCGAAAAGGAGATCGAACGCCAACGTAGATTTTCCCGAGCCGCTCAGGCCCGTGATGATGACCATCTGTCCACGCGGGATGTTGAGGGAAATGTTTTTGAGATTGTGCTCGCGCGCTCCCACGATGCGGATGGCAGCCGGCACCGGACTGATCGCTGGCGCGACCTCTGCGACCCGCGCACTCGGCTCCTCAACGCGTACACCCGCCAACACGCCACGCAGGTACCGCCCGGTATGGGACGCCTCGACTTGGGCGACTTGCTCCGGCGTGCCCGCTGCTACCACAAGGCCTCCCGCCGTCCCGGCTTCCGGCCCGAGATCGATCAGATAATCCGCGCATTTGAGCACCTCTAGATTGTGCTCGATGACCAGCAAGCTATTGCCGTCTTCTACCAACCGATCAAAGACGTGGAGTAGTTGGGCGACATCGTCGAAGTGCAATCCCGTGGTGGGCTCATCGAAGATCAAAAGCACTCGCCCGGCGTTTTCCCCACGCGATCCCGCTGCCAAGCGTTCCACCAGTTTGAGCCGCTGGGATTCGCCTCCAGAGAGCACGTTGAGCGGCTGCCCCAGCGTCAGGTATCCGAGCCCCACTTCTTCCAGGAGCCCAAGGATTTCCACAATCTTGCGGCCGCGCGCTTTGCGCCCCTCCTCCTCTAGGACGGAGAAGAAAGCGATAGCGGCGGCGACCGTCATCGAGAGGATGTCGTGGATGTTCTTGCCCGCCAACTCGACCTCCAGGAGCTCGGCCCGATACCTTTTGCCCTCACATTCCGGGCAGCGCACAAACACATCGCTCAAGAACTGCATCTCGATCTTCTCAAAACCACTACCAGTGCAGCGCTCGCAACGGCCGGCTCCAGAGTTGAAGGAAAAGGAGCCGGGCGAATACCCATGAGCCAAGGCGTCCGGGGTGCCTGCGAAGAGGTCACGGATGAGATCGAAGACTCCGAGGTAGACAGCGGGCGTGGAGCGCGGGGTTCGCGAGAGCGGCGACTGGTCAACCATGACGACCTGGTCGACTCCGCCGGCCCCGATCAAGGCGCGACAGATCCCGGGCGCGTCTTCGCTCACAACGCCCTTGAGCGCTTGGAGATTCTCAAAGAGCACCTCGTGCACCAACGTGCTCTTGCCAGAACCCGACACCCCACTCACACAGGCCATCACGCCAAGCGGAATCTCGACATCGATATCGCGCAGATTGTTCTCCTGAGCCCCTTCCACACGGATGAAGCCCCGCGGCTTGCGACGTTTGCTAGGCACCGGGATCGATTTGCGGCCGCTCAGATAATCTGCGGTCAAGGAACCGACCACCTTCTTGCCCAAAAGGTTTGAAAGCGGCCCGCTAAAGACCAGATCGCCCCCGGCCTCGCCCCGGCCCGGCCCGATCTCAATGAGATTGTCGGCCGCGCGGATCACCGCTTCCTCGTGTTCAACCACCAGCAGCGTGTTCCCTTTGTCCCGAAGGCTCTCCATGACCCCGATTAAGCGCCCGGTATCCCGCGGATGCAGCCCGACACTGGGCTCGTCCAGAACGAAGAGCGTATTAACCAGCGAGGCGCCCAAACAGGTCGTCAAATTCACACGCTCGATTTCGCCACCACTTAACGTGCGGGTCGGCCTATCCAAGCTCAAATAATCCAACCCCACTTCCAGCAAGAACCCGAGCCGCGAACACACTTCGCCCAGCAAGAGCGCTGTCGTCGCGTCCTTCCCAGCGGCTCCAATGGGTCCCTTCGCGAGGACATCCCGGAGTTCTCCCAGCGGCAGCTTTGCCAGTTCCGGCATCGTCTTGCCTGCGAACCGGAAATTGAGCGTCCCCGCCTGGTACCGACCGCCACTGCAATCGGGGCATTCTCCATACGCGCGGTACCGGCTCAGCAGGACACGGACGTGCATCTTGTAGGCCTTGGTTTCCAGCCAATCGAAGAACCCTTTGATCCCGTACCACAAGCCCGATTCCCAGAGCTCTATTCCGGACACTCCGGACCGTTCGCCGTGGAAAACCCAATGCCGGTCGGCCTCGGGCAACTCCTCAAAGGGTATCCGCAGATCTAGTCCCCGCTCGCCGGCGCAGCGCACCAAATCCCGTTGGCATTCTTGTCCGTTCTCGGTCTGGAAAGGTTTGACGGCCCCTTTGGCAATCGACAAGCCCCGGTCAGGAACCGCCCGCTCCAGATCGATGGTGATCGTGCGCCCAAACCCGCGGCATTTCGGACACGCCCCCAGCGGATGATTGAAACTGAACATGCCCGGCGTCGGCGCGGCCACTTCCACATCACAATGGGCACAATGCCAGCCGGTGGAAAAAGGCAGCGTTTGCCCGGTCTTCTCGGCAACCACGCCTAAACGACCCTTGCCGAAGCGCAGCGCGGTCTCGACCGCTTCAGTAAGCCGCGCCCGGTTCCCCTCGGAAACGGTGACCCGGTCCTGGATGACCGGCACCACGGCAGGCAGGCGTTTACCGGTGAAAGCCTCGTCCGTACGCACCGCCCGGCCTTCGAGCCACACCCGCAGATACCCTTGCTGTTTGAGGAACCCAAAGAACTCTCCGGGATCGGTTTTGACGGGCACTGGGACGCCGAAAGTCACCAGCACACTCGAACCCCCAGACGGCCCGGCTAGCCCGAAGACTTCTGCCACAATGGACTTGGGAGTTTCCGGCTTAAGTTGACGCTGACAGGACGGACAAAACGCCTCCACGACCCGGGGCATCAGCAGCTTGAGATAGTCGTTGATCTCCGTGATCGTCCCCACCGTGGACCGCGTCGTCTTGACCGGGTTGGCTTGTTCAATGGCGATGGCAGGCGGGATCCCGCGAATCTCGTCCACCTTCGGCTTATCCATCCGCTCCAGGAACTGCCGGGTATAGGGCGAGAAAGTCTCCACATACCGGCGCTGGCCTTCCGCGTAGATGGTGTCGAATGCGAGGCTCGACTTGCCGCTCCCGCTGGGCCCGGTCACCACGTTCAACTTGCCCACAGGTATCTCCAGATCAAACCCCTTCAAATTGTTCTGCCGTGCTCCGCGCACAACGATCATCCCGTCGTCGCCGCCGCTTTGGGGCGAATCCGGGACGCTTGGCAGGCTTTTCTTAGCCGTTTGGCCCCCGCCCTTCGATTCCACGCTCAAGGGTTTGCGGGGATGACTGGCGGCTTTGCGCTGAAGAGTGCTCTTTTTCAAAACGAACCCCAAGCTTCCGCATGCCCGGCCGCTTTTGCAAACAGCAGATTGCGCCGATTCGTCTTTGGGCTTCCGCCCCAAACGGCGCCCTCGGGAAGGAGCGTGCGCCCCTAGTGTAGTCCGTCACAATTAGTGCAATGTATCGACCTTTTTTCTGGCGCGCTTCACTTTTTCGAAGATGTCGGAGGCCGTTCGCTTGTAGGT
>JAYVTN010000271.1:0-2424 GCA_043788785.1 Spartobacteria bacterium
GTTTTGCGGGAGATGTCTGCAGGCCGGCGGTGGGCAGGCAATCCCACAGTCCGGGATGATTGACCAGGTCGACGCGATCCACGCACCAGTCGTACAACGGCCGATGATCCTCGAATTCGAGCGTGCACAGCGAATGGGTGATGCCTTCGAGCGCGTCGGACAACGCATGGGCGAAGTCGTACATCGGATAGATGCACCAATCCTTGCCGGTATGATGATGCCCGGTGTGCCGGATCCGGTACAGGAGCGGGTCGCGCATCCAGACGTTCGGGGCGCTCATGTCGATGCGGGCGCGCAAGGTGCGGGCACCGTCGGGGAATTCGCCGGCTTTCATGCGTGCGAACAGATCCAGGCTTTCCTCCACTGTGCGGTCGCGGAAGGGGCTCGGGATGCCCACCTTGTCAGGAGCGCCGCGGAACCGGTCGGTGTCCTCGGGGGAGAGGTCGCAAACGTAGGCCTTGCCCGCCTTGATGAGTTCTACGGCAAAGTCGTGGAGCTGCTGGAAGTAGTCACTGGCGTAAAAGGGTTCGGTGCCCGGGTCGGAGGCCAGCGCGCGTTGGGCGGTGCGATTGCCGGCGGGTTTGAAGCGCAGCACATGGTCGGCCCATCCATCAATGAGCCACTTCACATCCTTGATGATCGAGTCCACGTACTCGACCTCTTCCTTGGAGGGGTTGGTGTCGTCCATCCGCAGGTGGCAGATCCCGTTGAATTCCCGGGCGATCCCGAAGTTCAGGCAAATGGACTTCGCGTGGCCGATGTGCAGGTAGCCGTTGGGTTCGGGCGGGAACCGGGTGACGGCTTGGGGATAAGTGCCAGCAGCCAGATCGGCTGCGACAATATCGCGGATGAAGTCGGAGGGCTCGGGTGCGGCTGGCGTCTCGGTGCTCATGAAATTGGAGGGCTGTTCTTAACGTCGGTTGGAGCGGGAGCAAATACTTTTGAGCAAGGAGGGCATTGAGCAAGGATGAAGGTTGAAGTATGGTGTATGAAGGCGCGGGCACGCCATACAAGGGAGTGTTAAGACGCCCGGCGTACCAAATGGCATCGGTGGGGTTTGGCCGCCGAAGTGGGGGGGGGAACCTTCTCTTTGAGGTTCTATTCCCGTCCCAGGGTAAGAAATAAAGGTGTGGAACTGAGTGCGCGGGATATAAACGGGCTCGGGTAATCTCGCCCGCTTCCGCACCTAAACACCCCAATTCTTATGGAAAACTCAATCGAACCCCTTGAATCCCGGATCGCACCTGCCTTGGTGATAGCTGTCGGCGGCCTGAGCGCGACATTTGACGATGTGGATGGCGACCGGGTGCTCGTAAAGGTCAGCAAAGGCCCGTTGACCAATGCAAATTTCACTTTCAACGGAAATCAGCTGGAGATTTTGAATCTCGATACGGGGGCGTTCGGAGGAGCCAATGTTTCGCTCATGGCGACCCGGCATCCGGTGAACGGCGGAGACGGGTTCGTGAACATTGGGTACATCAATGCGGATAGCACCAACCTCGGGATCGTCACCATCGACGGGGACGTGGGGGCCATGGACATCGGCGCTGGCACGGATGCCACCAGCGCCGTTAAGGTGCTCACGGTCAATTCGTTGGGTCGCTTTGGACTGGAAACGGGGGCTCCTGACAACAAGGCTGATATCGATGGAACCTTGGAGAAGCTGGTGATCAAGGGTGATCTCAAGGAGGTCTATCTCCATGTTAATAGTACGTTTGGAGGCAACGCATTCGGAAAGATCAACTCGTTGTTCGTGGGTGGCAGCATCTTCGGAACGGCCGCTACGGGGAACAACGGGATTATCGAGGCCTCTGCCGCCATTGGCCCCGTAACCATCCGCGGTTCGATCGTGGGAGGCTCGCAGTCGGGGAGCGGAGCTATTTTCACTGGGGGGACAATCGGTGTGGTCAAGATTGGCGGTAATGTGATCGGCGGGGCGGGCGACTCTTCGGGGTGGATCGCCGGAAATGGAGGAATCAAGAGCGTGAGTGTGGGGGGCTCGCTTTTCGGGGGAGTGGGTCCTGATTCCGGCCAAATCCGCAGCTTGGGCAACGGCGGGATTGGCGCGGTAACTGTTTTGGGCTCCATTTTCGGGGGGAGCGGTACCAACGCCGGGCGTGTATTCAGCCAAGGCTCCATCGGGAAGGTCTCTGTGGGAGGCGATATTTATGCGGGGACCGATACCTTCAGTGGATCGATCGGGTGCGATGGCCAACTGGGAGCTGTGGCGGTCAAAGGCAGCCTTGTGGGTTCGCCGTCTCATCCCGTTAGCATCGCGGCCCGTGGTACGCTCAATCCCGTTTCAGAGCTGGCTGCACTGGCCATCAAATCCTTCTATGCGGGTGGCAGCGTCGAGTTCTGCCAGATTATCGCAGGAATGGATACCAGCGGGAGTTTCAGCAATCCAGATGTGCAGATTGGCTC
>JAYVTN010000272.1:0-6202 GCA_043788785.1 Spartobacteria bacterium
GACCTAAGGGACGAAAGAGACCAAAGGGACACACACAGTGGCTACCAAGACTGACCCGAAAATCGTGGTTCACAATTCTCTGCGGTCGCGTTCGCAGCGACAGGCACCTTCATACTTCAACCTTCATACTTGCTCTGTTACTTGCCCTGTTTGGCTAAACTCACGGCTTGCCCCTTGGACTTTCAACGGCGAACACTTCCGGTTTCCGATGCTCACCGTTTCTCAAATCAGCAAATCCTTTAGTGGCCGCGTTCTCTTCGAGAATGTGTCCTTGCAAGTTAACCGTGGCGATTGCATTGGCCTGGTGGGCCCCAACGGCGCAGGCAAATCAACGCTCTTCTCGCTCCTGCTCGGGGAAGCCACTCCGGATGAAGGCCGGGTGAGTTTTGAGAAGAATGTGACCATTGGTTTCTTGCCGCAGGAGAGCGCCCCAGCCGGGAGCGAAACCGTTCTGGAACTCGCCACCTCGATCACCCCCGCCCTAGCCAAAGCCAAGCAAGTCATCAAAGCCCATGAATCGGGCGCGCACCCGGACGATGAGGCTTACCACGAAGCGCTGCGCGTGTTTGACGAACTCGGGGGCTGGCAATTGGAACCCAGAGCCAAGCGGATCCTTGCGGGATTGGCCTTCCGGGAAGGCGATTTCGATCGCGAAGCGCGCACCATGAGCGGCGGGTGGATCATGCGGGCCCATCTGGCGCGACTGCTGGTGATGGAACCCGATTTGCTGCTTTTGGATGAGCCCACCAACCATCTCGATCTCGAAAGCCTGGGCTGGTTTCAGGAATACCTCAAGGCCTACCCGGGTGCGATCCTCATGATCTCCCATGATCGCGAGTTCCTCAATCAACTCGTCGAAAGCATCCTGGAAATCGCCCACGCCAAACTCAACCGCTACAAGGGAACTTGGGACGAATACGTCATCCAAAAAGCGGCCCGAGCCGAACAGCAGATGTCGGCTTACAAGAACCAGCAGCGCGAAATCGCCTCCCTCCAGGAATTCGCCGACCGGTTCCGGGCCAAGGCCAGCAAAGCTTCCCAAGCCCAGAGCAAACTCAAGCAGATCGAGCGGATGGAGAGGATCGAGGCGCCCGTTTCTGCCCAGCGCTCGATCAAATTCCGTTTCCCCCAACCCGCCCGCAGCGGTTCACGGGTGATCTCGCTCAAAAACCTGGATCACGCGTATGGCGACCTCGTGGTTTACCGGGGCCTCGAATTTGAAGCCGAGCGCGGCCAGCGCACGGTCCTGGTGGGTCCAAATGGGGCCGGCAAATCCACTTTGCTCAAACTCTTGGCCGGCGTCTTGCCCATCCAGAGCGGGTCCCGGGAATTGGGGCACAATGTGAGGGTCGGCTACTTCTCCCAACACCGGGACGAGATGCTCAACCTGCGCCAGACCGTGTTGGAGTCGGTGCTCGATTGTCCGAATCCGTCCAGCGAGCAAACGTGCCGGACGGTTTTGGGCTCGTTCCTGTTCGTGGGCGACGACGTGTTCAAACCGGTCGCAGTCCTCAGCGGGGGAGAGAAGTCGCGGTTGGCTCTGGTCAAGATCCTGCTCGATCCGCCCAACCTCCTGCTCATGGATGAGCCCACGACGCACTTGGATATCGGCTCCATTGACGCCCTTATCGCCGCCCTCGACCAATTCGAAGGCACCCTGATTTTCATCAGCCACGACGTCCACTTCATCCGGGCCATGGCCCGCAGCGTTCTTCACATCAGCGCTGGAAAACTCACCCCATATGCGGGCGACTATCAGTATTACCTGGATAAAAGCCGCGCCACCTCGGCCCGGGCCGCGCTCACCGCAGGAGAAGGCTTGCACAACGCCCAGCCCGCCGCGGTGGCCAACGCCACGGTTTCCAATGCCCCCGGCATGCGCGAACAGAAGGAGCAACGCCGTCAGGAAGCTGAACAGCGCAAAGCCATCGCCAAGATCCAGCGCGAACACGCCAAATTGGTCGAGACCCTCGAAATGCAGGTCTTCTCCTTGGAAGGCCGCCAACGGGAACTGACGACAGCCTTGGAAGATTCTGCCGCTTACGAACCCGGCGGACGCGCGATGGAGTTCAATCGCGAATTGGCCACGGTGAGCTCCGAACTCGAGCGCGTCACCGCCCTATGGGAAGCGGCCGCCAGCCAAGCTCCAGCCACGCCTGCCCCATGAGCATGGATTGGGCGCCATTGCTGAATGCGAATCGGCTCGGGCGCCAAACACGGCCCGCCCCTTTCGACCCGGCCCGCTCGGAATTCCGACGCGACTCGGACCGGATCACCTTCTCGACCGCATTCCGCAGGCTTCAAGACAAGACCCAGGTCTTTCCCCTTGCCGATAACGATTATGTGCGCACCCGGCTCACCCATTCCCTGGAAGTGGCCAGCGTGGGCCGTTCCCTCGGCGCCCGCGTGGGGACCGTCATCTGCCAGCGGCATCCGCTTACCCCCATCCATCACTCGGATTTCGGGGAGATCGTTTCCGCAGCCGCCTTGGCCCATGACCTGGGAAACCCTCCATTCGGGCACTCCGGCGAAGACGCCATCCGGCACTGGTTCAAGACATCCGCCCACGCGACCCAGGCAGCCCTCGGTATCAGCGCGGTCCAACGGGCCGACATCGAAAACTACGAGGGCAACGCTCAAGGGTTCCGACTCTTGACGCGCTTGCAGATGCCCGACAATCCCGGCGGCCTCCAACTAAGCTTTGCCACCTTGGGCGCTTTTACCAAGTACCCTCGTGAATCGCTCATTGCCAATCCGGGCAATTACCGGGGCGCCAGTGCGAAAAAGTTCGGGTTTTACCAGAGCGAACGCGAACATTTCGAAGCGGTGGCCCAGGAATGCGGGCTATTGCGGCGCTCCCCGGAAGCGGCGTGGTGGTGTCGGCATCCTTTGGCACTGCTGGTGGAAGCTGCCGACGACGTCTGCTATCGCTTGGTGGATTACGAGGACGGGTTCCGTCTAGGCCATCTCACGTACGCGGAAGTCCATGAGCACTTCCTGGCGTTGATGCCCGAAAGCCAAAGGCCCAAGCGTCTGCGGGATGCCCATACCGACGGGCGCCGGGTGCAGATCATGCGTGCGATGGCGATCGGTTGCGCCATCGAACAATGCGCTGAAGTGTTTCTCGACCAGGAGTCGGCCATCCTGGATGGCAGCTTCGATATCCCGCTCATCGACGCGGGCGATTACAAGGACGCCTGGGCCCAAATCCAGGCCCGCTCGCGCGAAAGCATCTACTCCACCCAGCGGGGCGTGGAGATCGAAGCCGCGGGTTTCGAGGTGCTCGCAGGATTGCTGGATGTCTTCGTATCCGCTCTCAACGATGTGGCCGCCCACGGAAAGGGCGCCTCGCCAAGGTCCACAAAGCTCCTTTTGCTCGTCCCCAGCGAATGCATCGGACCCGGGCGCCAACCCCAAAGCGATCCGTATCAGCGTTTGATGCGGATTCTGGATTTCGTCTCGGGGATGACAGACACCTACGCCGTGTCGCTGTACAAAAAGGTCCGCGGGATCTCTTTACCGGGCGCATAATGCCTTTCCAAGGGGTCCATGAAATTGGAGCTAGGCGTTAGGCACGAAAACTGCATTCTGCTACACAGGATCCACCCAAACTAGTTCCATATGAAAAATATCCTCTTCGCAATCAGTGCAGTCGCCCTCCTTTCCTCATGTGCCACCGTAAAAATCCGGGACACGCAGGTTGCCAGCGGCGCGACCGACCCCTCGGCCATTTACGTGCAACCCTTTGATGTCAGCGCCACCGAATGGCGCGGCTACCATCCGGGCGGCCATGGCCAGGATCTTATCCGTCAATCCTTGGCCGGCACCGAATTTGCCCGCGATCTCAAACTCGAGCTCGAGAAGATCGCCCCGGCCCGTGTCCTGCGTCCCGGTGAAGTGGCTCCCGGGGGCTGGCTGGTGGAAGGCTCGTTGGAAGTTGTGCATGCGGGCCATCCGGTCGGGCGTTTCCTCTCGCCTTGGAACCATCTGGGTCTGGGGCGTTCCCATGTCGTCATCCATGTCCGTATTTCCCAGGTGGGCACAGCCTTCGTGGGTTCAGACAAGGACGCGGGCAAATTGGGCCAGCGCGGCCACGTGCTCTACGAGTTTGATTTGGAAGGCGGCAGCCGTGCCACGGGCAAATTGGGCTCGATCACAGCCCCTGGCTTGGGCTACTCGGTGCCCTTCGACTTCAAGATCGCTGCCGAACGCGTTTATAGCGCTCTCTCCATCGATCCTTTGAAATACGGCACACGCATGTCGCCCACAATCCGCTGATTGGCAGCCAATCCTATTTCCAAAGGGCGGACCTCCGGGTCCGCCCTTTTTTTTGCGGGGGGGCGGGCGAGGGGGGCAGTCGATGAATCGTGACAGCATGCGCTTGAGTTTGCGTTCCTGCCCGCTCGGAGCTCTGGACCTGAAGCGCAGCAACTGCTGGCGGCGCTCCTCATGTCCATATGCGGCGCCCCCGGTTATCCATGCCTTCCTGTCACGATTCATCGCTTGCGCTCCAATCGGGTGACTAGGCATCAGCAACCGCAACGACTCAGGCTCAAACGCCCGAGTTCATCCTTTCGCTTCTGTGGTTCTGCCCTAGAGCAAAGGCTGGCTCGACTTTCGAGCAAGGCGTTTTGGTCCATACCCAGAGCTAGGGCTCAATCCCTCTCCGCCATCCCTGGCGTGAACCTGGCATCCGGAGAAATAACCCACGCATTCTTAGCCCGGTACAGTTCGCCACCGGCACTGCGAGGGCAATGGCGCAACGTTTCGGAATCAGCCTCGGCCCCGAACTCGACTTAAACGTCCTCAAAACTGACTTAATCGAAGTCGACGAGCGTTTAAACCTCGGTCAAATCCATTCAGTCGAGGGTCCAAGTGAGAAAATCGGCGCCAAAGCGACTTGGATCGTCGGCGCCGCCACTTAAGCCGCCGCTGAGCCGGTCTCAAACGAAGAAGAGCATGTTGACACGTCTGCGCGATTGGCTCGTTGCGAGGCGCAGGCGCACTAACATCTACCGCCCTAAAGCCCTTGAACGCTCGGCCCGAAAATGTGTGCATAGTCCTTGCCACAAATAAGGCAATCAAGGGTTCGGCACCCCGTCCGGCTGCCGTCCGCCCCCCCGGCTGGCCATGGGCTGGAAGCCCATGCTACAGTGCTTCAGGCTGGCTGGCGCGGAACACGGCCCAGCATTTCAAGAACCAGGCGCGAAATCTCCAGGCGCTTGGACACATGGCGCTTCACTTACCCCTCGTGCTTCAACCCGCGGCACGGCATCCGTGCGTTTGTTGGCGGACAGCCGCACGAGTTCGTCATCTGCTTCGAGTGCGGCGAACTACACTACTATCCGCCTGACGGCAGCGAGAGCGGCTTTCACGGGTTCGGCGAGAGCGCGGGGCCGGGACCTTTCGCCGACATCCTCACCGCCGCCAAAGTCCCAGTGGCCGAGACACCATGAACTATAATCGGCCGGGAACCTTCAATTCGCTGCGGTCACAGCCTGGGCGCTGGGACCTACCTCGGACCACCACGTCTCCAGCGCCCCCGGCAGGGCTTTTTTAGCGGCCAACTCAGGAACTGCTTCATCTCTGCCGACCGCGACCAAATGCCTCCTTGATCCTCAGAAAAACCGCTTCACTGCCGACTATGAACATGAAGCCGATTATTGGAATTGCCGTGGGTTTTCCCTGCGGCTTTGTTTCTGCGGCGGCGCTCAGACCCGCGCTGCCCATCGGCAAGGCGGCGATTGCGTGGCTGCATCGACAAATGCCGATGTTCGGGGGCCAATTGCGCGACTCGGCCAAGATAACGGACATCTTCGAGAAGCTCGAAAATGAGGACCCGTCGGATTTGTTTGCCCGGCTTGAACCGGAAGAATTTCCGGCGGGCAGTGGCAGAAGATGTCGCTCTTCGACTGGTCGGCCCGTGTGCCCATGATCGTTGTGGCACCTGGCATGAAGGGCAATGGACAGAAGACCAAGCGCACCGCAGAGCTGGTGGACGTCTACCCCACGCTTGCCGAGCTCTGCAAAATCACGCCGACAGCCAAGCTCGACGGCTCGAGCCTGCTGCCAGTCCTTCAAGACCCCAACTGTGCGTGGGACCATCCAGCCTTTACCCAAGTCAACCGCGGCCTTGCCCATGGAAGCGGCGCAGACAAGACGCCCACGCCCAAGCCCTACATGGGCCGCTCCATCCGCTCCG
>JAYVTN010000273.1:0-2899 GCA_043788785.1 Spartobacteria bacterium
TGCCTATGACCCACGAACCGAGCGGGTCGAGGTAGTCTCCCGCGGATTGGTCAATTCGTGGGGCCACGCCTGGGATGCCCGCGGCCAAGCTTTCCTTACGGATGGCGCCGGGGGCAAAGGCATCAACTTGCAGGTGCCAGGTGCCATGCAAGAATCCTACGAAGGGGCTCGGAAAATCCTGCCCTCCATCAGCCCCGGCAGTTATCCCAAGTTTTGCGGACTCGAATTGGTTTTCACTCCCCTGTTTGCCGAGTCCTGGCAAGGCACGGCGCTGACCTGCGATTTCCGGGCGCACAAAGTGGTGCGCTTCGCTCTGGAAGACCTCGCCACTTCGGGCAAGAGCGGCTTCGTGGCGCGGCAGACCGAGGTCACCGTGCAGACTTCCGATGCAAGTTTCCGGCCTATCGACGTGAAGCTCGGACCCGACGGGGCCATCTACCTGGCGGATTGGAGCAATCCCATCATCAACCATGGCGAGGTCGATTTCCGCGATGCCCGCCGCGACCATACCCATGGACGCATTTGGCGCATTGCCCCCAAGGCCGCGGCTCCGCTTCCGTGGCAAGCCTTGAGCGCCATGGACGACGCTGCGCTCAAGAAATCCCTCGCCAGCGCGAGCCTTTGGGAACGCTCGCAAGCCTCCGACCTGCTTTACGGGCGCGGCAAACTAATGGCGCCGCCGCCTGCCACTCTGGATGCCCTGGAAAAACTCAGCCGCGATCCCAGTCCGCGCGTGCGCCTCGGCGCGATGCGTGAACTCGCCCGCACGCCCTCCCAGCGTACGGCCACGCTCATTCTGGATGCCGCCTGCAACGAGCCCCAAGGCGATGCGTTTTATGAATACGCCGCCTGGCTCGCGGTTAACGATGTCAGCGAGGTTTGGGTCCAAGCGCTCCTCTCAGAGAAATGGCCAATCAAGGGGCAAGAAGCCCAGCTCGAGTACGCGCTCAACGCCCTTCGGCCTGAGACCGCCGGCCGGATTCTGCCCAAGGTTGTCGCGGAACTCGGCGTGCTGCCCAAAGGCACTTGGATCGAACTCATCGGGAAGGCAGGCGCACCGGACGAGCTCCGGAAACTCTACGACGCCTGCCCGAGTCTGCCGGAAGCGGCGTTCCTCCGTGCGACGCAAGCCTTGGCCGAAGCCGCCCGCGTACGAGACACCCGCCCCACCGGGGACCTCTCGGGCGCGCTTGCCTGGCTCGAGGAGGCGGCGCTTCCTAAACGCCTGGCCGGTGTCCGTCTAGTCTCGGGATGGAAACTCGCCGCCGCAGTGCCGCGCCTCCAAGCCTTGGCCAGCGATCCTGATCCTGCACTCGTCAGGGCCGCTCTGGAAGGGCTCCTCGCTATGGGCCGCACCGACGAACTGCGTTCACTCGCATCCACCGGAACCGGAGCCACCCGGATCGCCGCCACGCTGGAGCTCGCCAGGCTCAAACTCACAGACGCAGTGCCGGAGGTGTTCGCCACTCTCAAAGCCGTTGCCGGGGCCACGCCGCTCCAGCCTTTCTGGACCGAACTCCTTCAGATCAAAGGCGCCCCTCAGCTGCTTGCCGACAAGCTCCCGGCCGATCTCCCCACGGCTGCCACGCAGGCGGGGCTGAAGGTAGCACAGGGCCTCGGGAAATCCGCCGAACCACTTGCCCAAAAGCTTGCAGGCACAGTGGCACAACCCGCGGCCGCAGGGGCCGGTGTCGATATTGCCCATCTCACCGCTCGTGCGAAGGCTGCCGGGGATCCCGCAGCCGGCGAATTGGTTTATCGCCGTGCCGGGAGCGCTTGCACCCTCTGCCATGCCATTGGCGGGGCTGGAGGAAAACTCGGCCCCGACCTCACCAGTATCGGCGCGAGTGCCCCGCTGGATTACATTGTCGAAAGCGTTGTATCCCCCGCGCTCAAAGTCAAAGAGGGTTACCATGCGTTCGCATTTACCCTCAAGGACGGGTCCGAACCGGTCGGGATTCCTTCCCGGGAAACCGCCCAGGAACAGTTCATCCAAACGCCCGTGGGCGAGGTGAGCCTGCCCAAGTCCGCCATTGTTGGGAAAAAGATGGCCGAGGGCGGGGCGAGTCTGATGCCCGCGGGCCTAACGGCCGCCATGTCCGAAAAGGAGCAACTCGATTTGTATGCCTTTCTGGGCCAACTCGGCCGACCCGGGCCCTTTGATGCGAGCAAGAACAACGTCGCGCGGGTCTGGAGAGTGGCCAGATCGGCGGCCCAGGACGCGCCGCCCCTCCTCGTACAGGCGCTCGTTGACGGGCGCCTTCCACTCGCGCTCTTGGCCGAAAAAATCGCGCAAGCCCCCGGCGCTACCGGCATACTGTTGGCACGTTTCCAAGCGCCCGCCTCCGGCACAGCCACGTTCCGCCTGACTGGAGTGACCAAGGCATGGGTGGATGACAAACCGCTTGCGCTCTCTGGAAGCCCTATCACGACTGCCGCGGCTTCTGGCACGCACACCCTGCGAGTCGAATTCGACCCCAAAGCGCTTCCCGAAATCATCCGAGCCGACTCCTCCGACGCCACGTTCCTGTCCGAACCGTAAAGTGGCATGGGCTTCCAGCCCATGGACCGCAGGAACACCGCAGGAACACCGCAGGAACACCGCTAAGGGACGTAAGGGACCCAAAGGACATAAGAGACCCAAAGGCCCCCAGAAGCAGTAGCGGCTTTTGGTCCCTTTTGGTCCCTTAGCGTAGTCCGCCGCAATTAGTGGGACATTCACGCCGGAGGCGTAGAAAGATATTAGCCGGTGACGAGGCTTTGCGACCCCACCGGAAAAGACGTAGATAAATGGTGGCAGCCCGAAGGTGGTGCGGGAGACCGGCCCGGTCTGGAAGGCCAACGGCCTGATCTATCCCCAGCCCAGGGCAACGCCCCATAAGCGCTAACCCCCCGGGAC
>JAYVTN010000274.1:0-3979 GCA_043788785.1 Spartobacteria bacterium
GCCGACGTCAAACCAGGTCCCGGGCACTTCCCACGTCTGTACGGCGCTGCGCGTGTAGAGCCACTGGACAAAGCGTCCGGGTTGATCGGGGTTGTTCCCCTCCGCTAGGTACTGCGTGAACAAGCCCACCGTTTCGGCTGGGTAATAATACAAGGCAATCCCAATCAGGGTGCTTTTGGGTTCCGCCGGTTTTTCCTCAAAGCTGCTGATCTCCCCGTTTCCGTTGACGGCGACCACCCCGTATTTGGTGGCTTCCTGCAAGCTGCCCACGTCGTAGACGCCTAGTACGGGTTGATTTTTTTCGCGGCAAAACCGGCCGAAATCCTCGAGGCTTTGGGAAAAGAGATTGTCTCCAGCCACCACGATAAGACCGGAGGCCGCCAAATTAGCCCGGTTGACTACCAGATTGATGTCCCCGATGGCCCCGAGCTTGTCGGTGTCGTTGGTGGACCCGTCATTGATGATCTCAAAAGCCAGCTTTGGATGAGCCTTCTGGTAGTTGTCCGCCCACGCTTGGAAATCGGCTGCGAACTTGTTATTGGTGACCACGTACACCTTCTCGATGTGCTCAATGGGAGCCAGATTATCGATGACCCACTCCATCATTGGCTTGCCGGAGACATCCAGCAACGGTTTGGCACGCTTTTCGGTCAAAGGATAAAGCCGTGTGGCGTAGCCCGCAGCAAGGATGAGAATGTTCATGGGAGGCCGATTACACGGCGGGAAAGCTGAAGTGGGAAGTGGAAAAACGCGTGAGCCGATAGCCCCGGGTTGCCCTGATGGTCCGCTCATGGTGCTCCAAGCGCCATTGCGCTAGCGGGCCTGTTTGGAGGCGGCTAGAGTGCTCGCAGTTGAAAGCGAGGTGCCCATCAGGCGATTCTGGATGGGAGCCGCACCCAGGTCGGTAGCCGTGCAACCCTTTGTTCCCCAAGGATCTATATTCTATGCTAAAGGAGCTTCAAGTTCGGATTCAGCAGATGCGGCACGTCGTGGCTGCCATGCAGGAAATCCCCCAGTTCTGCTCGGCTGAACTGTCCGTCCAAGAAGGCTTGGCGCGGATCGGGACCGTCCTTGAACTCCGGGACGTGGAGTATCGTCCATTGCAAGCCAAGGTGGAAGACGCACTGGGCGCATTGGAGCAGGCCACACGGATTGCTTCGCAGACCGCCTTGGATGTGCTCGCCAATATGAAGAGCCGGTTCCGAAGCGCTGAGGGCCCCATTCGGGCCGCCATCGAGGAACTCTCCGTGTTCGATCCTTTGCCGGAAGCCCTCTATCAACATCTCCTCAGAATGTCCGCGCTTTGGTCCAAATTACCCGTCCCGGCGGAGTCGCCGATGGGCTCGATGGGCTACGTCGCTTGGAAAGGCATGAACCGGGCAAGTTTCGATCAAATCCGGCTGGACCTGGGCAAAACCATCCAAACCCACGAACAAAGCACCCAGGAACTGCAGGGCGCCGCCCAGCATCTCGATCAAGCCGTACTGGCGATGAGCGTATTTATCCAACAGGTTTGTACGCTCGGCAGATGCCTCCTTGCGGAAGGCAGCCCTCAACGGGCGCTTTTGGAGTCCGCGTGCATGGCCGAGCCCACGCGCCCATTTGCGAGTCTTGAGACTGGGATTGAACGCGGATCGTGCCCACACGGTCCAACCACAGAAGAACAGGAGTTCGAATATCCAGCGCTCCTTGCGAGCGCCTAAGGCATTGGCCCAGCGCCAACGCCGATCACTTTGCCAGGGGTGGTAAAAATGAGAGGGCGGGTCCGGAGTTGTCCGGCCCGCCCTTTTCATGTCCGGACACCGAAGGTGCGAACACGGGGGACCGCTAGCGCCCGCCAGGGTGAACCGACGTCCCGCATGCGCCATTTTGACACACCCGGGGGACGGTTAACGGGCATTATGGCCCTGTTCCCGGCCATGACACCCCAAGTGAAAAGAAGCCCCTCAAGCCCTAAACAGCTGGTGACACCTACGTTGCAACATTTCCAATACATCGGCTCCTCGGCAGGCAGGTTCCATGCTCATCGTTTCGTTCCCACCCCGGCCACCCATACACCTTTATGAGAATCGATCGCTTTACCCAAAAAACCCAGGAGGCCTTGCAATCGGCCCAGGATCTGGCCAGCCATAGCCAACAGCAGGAGATCACCAATGAACACTTCTTGTTGACCCTCCTTGACCAAAACGAGGGGGTTACACGCCCGGTTCTCGACAAATTGGGCATTTCCACAAGCTCCCTGAAAGAGCGATTGCAGGAGCTCATCAATAAACGGCCCCGAGTCCAAGGCACCGGGCTTCAAGTGTACCTGGGCAGCGAACTGCGCGCAGTCTTGGATGCGGCGGAGCAGGAAATGACAAAGCTCAAGGACGAGTACCTGAGCGCGGAACATTACCTTCTGGCCCTCAGTGACGCAAAGGTGGACGCCGCCCGTTTGCTCAAAGATAGCGGGCTCACCCGGGACCGCCTCATGCAAGCGCTCCAGCAGGTGCGCGGCTCGCAACGGGTCACCGACCAGAATCCGGAGGGCAAATATCAAAGCTTGGAGAAATACGGGCGCGATCTGACGGCTGCCGCACGCAAAGGAAAAATCGATCCCGTGATCGGCCGCGATAACGAGATCCGACGGGTGATGCAGGTCCTCTTACGCCGGACCAAGAATAATCCGGTGCTCATTGGCGAACCCGGCACGGGCAAAACGGCGATCGCAGAGGGGTTAGCGCGCCGGATTGTCTCCGGGGACGTGCCCGAATCGCTCAAGAACAAACGGCTCATTGCCATGGACATCGGCTCAATGATCGCGGGTGCCAAATATCGCGGCGAGTTTGAGGACCGGCTCAAAGCGTTCCTCAAAGAAGTCACTGATTCACAGGGCGAGATCATTCTCTTTATCGACGAGCTCCACACCATTGTGGGTGCCGGAGCTTCCGAAGGCGCCGTGGACGCGGCCAATATGCTCAAACCGCAATTGGCTAGGGGCGAACTACGCACCATTGGCGCGACGACCTTGAACGAATACCGGAAGTATATCGAAAAAGACGCGGCCTTGGAGCGCCGTTTCCAACCGGTCATGGTCAACGAACCTTCGGTGGAAGATACCGTCGCGATTCTCCGCGGGCTCAAAGAGCGGTACGAAAACCATCACGGGGTCCGGATCCAGGATGCCGCATTGGTGGCAGCCGCAACGCTTTCCCACCGCTACATCAGCGACCGTTTTCTTCCCGACAAAGCCGTCGACCTCGTCGATGAAGCCGCCTCCCGGCTCAAAATGGAGATAGATTCCCTCCCCACGGAAATCGATCAGCTGGAGCGCGCGGTCATGCAGATGGAGATGGAGCGTCAGGCGTTGAAAAAAGAGACCGACCCCGCCAGCAAAGAGCGCCTGGAAAAGCTTGAGAGGGATTTAGCCAATCTACGCGAACAATCCTCCCGGCTAAAGGCCCAGTGGCAGGGTGAGAAGAACCAGATCGAGGAGACCCGCAAACTCAACGCGCAATTGGAAGCCCTTAAACTCGAACTGGAGCAGGCCCAACGCCGGGGCGAACTGGCCAAGGCTAGCGAGATCCAGTATGGGCGCATCCCCGAACTCCAACGCCAACAGGAGGTGCACAACCAGCACTTGACCGAGATCCAGCATGGCGCCCAGATCCTGAAGGAAGAGGTGACTGACGAAGACATTGCCCAGGTGGTCTCCTCGTGGACGGGGATCCCGGTCACACGGATGCTCGAAGCCGAGCGCGACAAGCTTATCCATATGGAAGAGCGCCTTGGCTCCCGTATCATTGGCCAAAAGAAGGCGGTTCAAGCCGTCAGCAATGCCGTGCGACGGGCTCGGGCGGGGCTTCAGGACGAGAATCGTCCCGTGGGTTCCTTCATTTTCCTGGGGCCCACGGGGGTCGGCAAAACCGAGCTGAGCCGGGCGTTGGCCGCGTTCCTTTTCGACGACGAACATGCCATGGTGCGCATCGACATGAGCGAG
>JAYVTN010000275.1:0-2774 GCA_043788785.1 Spartobacteria bacterium
ATGTTCTTCACGAGGTGAAGCGGGCCGTTCGAGCCGACAGAAATGAACGGAATATTGATCTCGCTCTGCATCGCGCTCGAGAGCTCGATCTTCGCTTTCTCCGCCAGGGGTTCTGGGCAGTTCTGGGAATTCCCGAGGGATTCTGGCGCGTTCCGGGCGCTGACTCCGGACGGCCTGGGGGCATTCCGGAATTGTGCGCTCAAGGGTATAACCCGTTTACTAAGGGTTTATTGAGGACTTTTTTGAAAAAAAAACATCCGTCGGGCCTCGTGCCGCTCCGCCCGGGCCGAAAACGGGGGCCCTTGGGGACTGGGAAGGGCTCCGTCGGAGGAAAGCGCACGCCTCTTCGAACTAAGGCATGCCCACTTGGAACTAAGCTGCCCCTTCAGTGGCGCGCTGGGTGCAACGCCTGGGGCCAAGGTCTGATCCCCTGCCAAGAACCCGATGTGCGGGCGTCCGCGCGTTTGCAGTACGGGTCGGAAGAAATCACCGTCGCTCGCGGTCGCCCTGGGAGCCCGGGGCGGCATAGATTTCGAGCGCTTTGGGTAGAAGCGCTTTGAGGCGCTCAATCCGGGTACCGCTGGAGGGATGGGTCGAAAGAAATTCCGGGGGTTGATTTCCACGCCCGGCCGCTTGGCTCATCCGAGTCCAAAACGACACCGCTTCGCGGGGATCGAATCCCGCACGGGCCATGTAGAGGAGCCCGATCTCGTCCGCCTCGCTTTCGTGATCGCGGCTGAAGGGAAGCAAGATGCCGTATTGGGCCCCTGCGCCCAGAGCTCCCATCACAGCCCGCTGCTGCTCGTAGTTCATATCCCCCAGAGAGAACTGCACGCCGCTGAGGACGGTTTGGGTCGCCCGCTGCTTGAGCATCCGTTCAGAACCGTGCCGCGCTGTGGCATGCTCTGGAGGCCAAGCGTTTCCTCCTGTTGCGGGGAGAGGGCGGCACGGGCCGTGCGTCCGGCTTCGTTGGTGAATTTATCCGAGGAAAAATACTGATAGGCGGCAAACACGAGGGCCAAGACAATGGGGACGATTCGGAAGGCGGAACGGCGCATGGGTGTGGGAGTTGATCCTACAACGGTAACGCGGGCTAGTAGGGAAACGGTTGCGTCAAAGTTGAACCTAAACGGCAGTTGGAGGGCGCCTTTGGCAGGCCGACAGGTAGTTTGTTGGTCCGAAAGGCAAGTTCAACGGAAGAGGCCGGCGGGGCGGGCAGGTCGGGATGTGAACCAATGCGCGCCGATCCGCCCGGGCAACCCGGGTCGGTCCATCCACCTTGCCCCCGCAACAAGCCCGGGCCGACCCCCACCCGACCCCGACCCAACGAGCCCCGTTTCCCCTGATATGGTGACAGACACTCGGTGCTCCGAGCCGTACCCGTTCCACATGGGCAGGCTCGGCTCCCGACTTTCGGGGATGGGCCCTTTTCGCATGGAAGAAGGAAGAAGGTTGGCCTCCCAGGCTATCCGGCCGACGCCTTGCCTGATGGGTTTCGAAGCAATGCCGCAATCCGGGTGAAGTGTTCCGGGCCGAAACCCATGGCGATTTTCAACTGGAAATCGCGCTCCAGCACGTTGGGAATTGCCTGACAACGGCGGTAATCCCTCCAACTGATGAACCCCTGCATCCAAGCCCAGTGCCCATAGACAGGAACCGGGAAATCGCTTCCATGAACCAACCGCGAGAGCACCGGTTCTTGCAGGCACGCCCGGATATGGCGTCCCCTTATGGGCACGTTGAAGGCGCTCGTGTCTCCGTAAAGCGTGGGGAATTGCGAGAGCATTCCCGCCCAGACGTTGAAATACTCGGGATCAAAGAGGCCACTTTTGGTGGCGCAATGGGCCGCGATGACCGTGACGCCAATCTCCAAGGGCCTCTGCAAGTAACGGGGATCGGCGTAAGCCGTGTTGTAAACCGGCACGGTATGCTCGCCCCCGGTATGGGCCAGCAGCGGGAGGCGGGCTTCGGCCATGCGTTCCCAGAACCGGGTGTAACGGACATCGGAGCAATCGATATTATTACAATTGGGGAGGCACTTCATCATCACAGCTCCTCCTTCCAAAGAGCGTTCCAGCTCTTCGAGAGCGTCTGGGCGCCCCGGATGGATGGAAACCGCAGGCAAAAACTCCGGATGCGTGCGGGCCAATCCCAGCACGTAGTCGTTTGGGACATAAAAGGACCCGAAATCCTTCACCGGTTGTCCGTGAGCGTCATAGACGTGATCGTGGGCTAGGATAACGATTTTGCTCAGCGACGAGCCGCGCGTTAACTCCAGCAAACGATCGACATACAAGCGGTCCAAGTCCCCCGAAGCCGCCGAGAATGGGAGCCCGATGTGCTGCATCATGAAGCCTGCCAGAGGCTTGTGGGTGGACGGGATCCGCAACCAGCAACCGCTCCCCGAAGACCCGTTTCCGACAATATGGACATGGGCATCTATGGGTTGGAGAGCGTTTTCCATTGGCGGGGAACCTAGGGAGGACAGTTTACCGGGTCAACCATGGCCGGTCTCCGCGAGCTCGGCAGGCCAGCGACTGAATCTTCAGACCCTGTGGTGCGCACCCTTGCCAACATGGGGATCGAACCCTGAATCCAAGCAGTGAAGGGCGAAGCGACTTCATGGGCGGGTTTCCCGCGAGGTCGCGCAACGTGGCACCGTTTTGGAACCGGAGATCCGGGGTGCTTCAACCGCTCGACCAGCGTACAAAGGAGCGAGTGGGCTTGGGCGGGCTCTGGAGTCTCCTCCGTTCCGACCAGACAAGCGCGGGTGG
>JAYVTN010000276.1:0-2923 GCA_043788785.1 Spartobacteria bacterium
GACCCCCAGGACACAGATGGACTCCCCCGCCCAGCCCCCCGCCCAGCCCCCCTCCAGAACCCCCCAGAACCCCCTCCAGTCGCTTAGCCAATTCCTGCCGAGTCATACTCACCTTGAATTTACACCCGACGAATTGGCCTTTCTCAAAGAAAAAAGGTTCGCCCCCCTTCAGTCCCAACGCTTTGGCCAGCAGCACATTGTTTCCCACCTCCGGATGCAGATCCAAGGGCAAATGCGCACTGTACACCGCCAGGTCGTTTTCGATCACACATTTGAGCTTGCGATACTGCGCCGCCACAGCCGGCTGCACGCCGCCCCAAAACATGCCATGGTGGACCAACAAAAAGTCGATCCCCTGCTGGCTGGCTATCTCCAGAACGGGTAAACAGGCGTCCACGGCCGCTCCGATCCGGGTCACCTTCCCGGAATTTTCCACCTGAAGCCCGTTCCAAGCATTCGGCCAATCGCTGACCTCCCGGATCCGCAAATACTGGTCGCTGTAGTCAGTGATGTCCCGGAGCTGCGCCATAGGCCTTTTGCATACCCAAATCCGGAGCCCACCCAAAGCGCCAAATTAGCGCGAAATGAGGACGAAACCGCCGCCCTTGTTTATTGCATTGATGGATGGGAGCATATCCGGTGAAATCACGCCCCATTTTCGTGCTGCGCCAATCACCTTTATCCTAATAACCCTATGCTTTCTGCAGGTATCGTCGGACTCCCAAACGTCGGCAAATCCACCCTTTTCAACGCCGTTACGCGTACGCAGAAGGCACAGGCAGCCAATTACCCTTTCTGCACGATCGACCCCAATGTCGGGATCGTCACGGTGCCCGACCCGCGGTTGGCGGTTCTCAGTAAACTTTCGGGATCAAAAAAGGTAGTTCCCGCAGCCATCGAGTTTGTTGACATCGCGGGCTTGGTAAAAGGCGCCAGCGCTGGCGAAGGCCTCGGAAACAAGTTCCTAAGCCATATCCGCGAGGTCAACGCCATCGTCCAAGTCGTGCGCTGCTTTGAGGACTCCGACATCCATCACGTCAGTGGGTCCGTAGACCCGGTCCGCGATATCGAAATTATCAATACCGAACTGGTTCTAGCCGACTTGGCGGCCGTCCAAAAACGCGCGGATCGCCAGCAAAAGATGGCACGCACCGGCGATAAGCAAGCCAAGGCCGAATTGGCTGCCTGCGAGAAACTTATTCCGCACCTGGACCAAGGCAAACCGGCCATTACGTTGGAACTGAACGAGGAGGAGCAAAAAATCGTCAAAGAGTTTTTCCTTCTCAGCAACAAGCCCACGATTTTCGCCTGCAACGTGGCCGAATCGGACTTGGGCGCGGTTTCGGCAATGGTGACAGCAGCAAACGGGAGCGAGGGAGGAGAGCCTCAAGCGGAGGATCAGATCACGCCTGCAGCCCGGTTCGTCAAAGCCGTACAGGATTATGCCCGGTCCCACTTTGCAACAGAAGCCGTTGTTATCAGTGCGCAAATCGAGAGTGAACTCGCTGGATTGGCCGCTGAAGAGGCTGCCGAGTACCTCCAAGGCTTAGGGGTCGCCAGTAGCGGCGTCGATTCCCTCATCCGCGGTGTCTACCATCTTCTGGGCCTACGCACCTACCTGACCACCGGCGAACAGGAAACCCGCGCCTGGACTATCCGGTCCGGGGACAAAGCCCCTGCCGCAGCGGGAGTCATCCACACCGACTTCGAGCGCGGCTTCATTGCAGCCGAAACGGTCCACTACGACGATTTGGTTGGCCTGGGCTCTTTTGCCAAAGCCCGTGAAGCCGGAAGGCTTCGCATCGAAGGCAAGGAGTACACAGTCCAGGACGGCGACGTCGTGGAGTTCCGCTTCAACGTCTAAGCCAGCCGAGAGCCCGGGCTGAAGGTCCATTCGGGTCCATTCGGGTCCATTCGGGTCCATAGAGTCCATAGAGTCCATAGAGTCCATAGAGTCCATAGAGTCCATAGAGTCCATAGAGTCCATAGAGTCCATCCTGTCCAGGGCAGTCCCGGGCGGCCGAGGCCTCCACATCTAAGAGCCCAAGTCCACCGGTTCCCCCGGGACAGGCACCAGAATCTCGGTCCCGGGCAAGTCCGCCGCCAACGTCTCCCGGAACCACTCAATCGCCCCACCGTCCCCATGGACCAATACAATCTTCTTGGGCCGCACCAAGTTGGCATACGCGCGGATACTCTCCCGGGATGCGTGCCCACTTAGATTGAATTTCTCCACGGTGCATTCAAGTTTCTGGGACGGAAATTCAGGGCTGAGCTGCACAATATCCCCGGGTTCCGCACTCCGGAGTTTTCCAGCGGGCGAAGCCGGATCGGCGTATCCCACAAAGATCAGGGCCTGAAGCGGGTCACTCAAAACCAAGCGCGCCAAGGTATTGGAGAGGGTTTTCTCGGTCATCATCCCACTTGAAAGGGCATAGATGCGCCCGGGTTTGATGGGCAACGTTTGCGCGTCTTGGCCACTGACGATGTAAGGCGCCACGTCGTTGAGCAACTGCAACTCCGGCATACGGCGCGGGGTCTGGTGGGCGAGGCGATCATGAATCTCGGTAAGCTTGGCCCCCAAACCCCCGATGTAGATGGCGCAATCGCTCCGCAGAATTCCTTGGCGACGGAACTCGTAAAACAGCGCAAGGAGTTCCTGGGTTTTTCCCAACGCAAACAACGGCAAAAGCACACACCCCCCCCGCCGGAACACGGCGTTGATGGCTTCACCCAAGCGTTCGAGCTCACCTGCACGGGAAAACCCTTCCGGAGTCGCCCGGTCTCCACGCGTGGTCTCCATGATGAGCACATCCAGCGGCTCCTGGGGAAAACGCGCCCCCCGCATGAGAGTCTGGTCCTCGAAGTTAACGTCTCCGGTATAGAAAATCTTGCGGCCCTCGGCACGGATCAGCGTCCCGGT
>JAYVTN010000277.1:0-7688 GCA_043788785.1 Spartobacteria bacterium
TCCCCAGGACCCGCGCGGCCAACAAGGCAGTCAGACCCACCGGGCCAGGCGTACTGATGATCAACTCCGTGAATCCCTCCCGCTGGATGTAATCGACCATCTCCAATACCGGCGGGAAGCTCAGCTTCTGCAGTTCATACTCGGGGAGCTCGAATTCCCCGATGGGCGCGAAATTCTTGATCGGGATGTCCTTGATGTGGATCTGGGAACGGGAGGTCACGACCACCAAATCCGAGCCTTGGGCAACGCAAGCCGCCGTCAATCGGCGGATGGTGTTTGCCACCCCGTTCACATCCTCCAGAGTGTCGGTAAACCACGCGCGCTTGGTATTGCGCAGCGCCGGTGCCAGTTGGGCCGTTAAACTGCGGCTCACCCCGCCCAGCCAGTTCCGATCCGGCGATTGACTCCGGAAACTGTAGAGGTACGGCCCCAGGACACCGACCACCGGCAGCATGACGCTGAGTTCCTGGATGGCTTCGATCAAATTGCCCGAACTAGCCTGTTTGACAAAACGCGTGAAGAATCGGAACGCCAACTGGTTAACAAAGAAATTGGCGATCACAAACGCGCGGCGCTCAGGCTCCACGATGCTTTCAGTTTGGCGCGCTAGCACCGCTTTGACATCTTCCTGGGAGAAATGCGTGGCAAACTGGCGCCACATCGACACGTTGGCGGGCTTGACCAAATCGAAAATCTTCCCCGTGGCTATCCCTTGCGCCACAAATCCCAATTTCTCCGACCAAGAAAATTCTGTGGGATCCTTGCCTTCCATGAATCGGGAAAACGCTTTGCCGACGAAACTGGAATTCTCGGTGCCTGAGACCTTGGAGGTGATAAAATGCCGCAGGTTACTGTAGAGCCCGTGGGAAAGGGCCAGTGGGGTGCCAGCCCTGCCACAGGGCTGGCAACGGCCCGATTTGATCTCCTTGAGGAACCCGGCCGGGTCTGCGCACGGCGGGGTCCCGGTATAAGCCACGGCCGGGAAGAGACCCCCATGATCATCGGAGCCTCCCACGAATACTTTCTTCCAAGGCTGAGTGCCGTGGGGGGCCAAGCGATGTTTGTTGGCCAATGCCTCGATTTTGGATGCCGTTAAGTTCTGGCACACAAACCGGGTGACCTCCCCCGAAAGAGAGTTCCGCAAGCCATTAAGGGCTTCAAAGCATTCGAAGAGCAGGACGAGCTTCTCAACATGAACCACGCTCAACCGGTTGCCCACCGAGTAGAGCGGATGGGCGACCCCATGGGCCAACTCCTGCCCGACCAGGTAGCTTTGCAATTCGTAGATATTCGTCCGCAGCGCTTGGATCTCCCGATGCTGGAGCTCGTTGAGGCCCCACACCAAAAGCTGCACGTTGCAGCGATCCTCGGGGAAGGAGGCCGTCACCTGTTCGCTCAGGAACACCCCTGGCAGAGCGGCGATTTCCAGGCAGCCCTCGATCCGGTCATGATCGGTCAGCGTGACAAAATCCATCCCCCGGGCTTTGAGGGCCTCGTAAAGCGCCTTGGGCTGGGAATAACTGTCCTGCAACCCAATCCTACGGAAAAACCATTCCGGAGCATCGGCGCTAAAGAGGGAATGGATATGCAGATCAGCTTTCATCCTGCCGGTGAGTTTCAACCATGAAGAGCATGAAGGGCCATGAAGATTATTGAGGCTTTTAAGACCCAGAATCAGCCTTATCAACCCACCCTTCTTCCGCCGTTTGTGCCGACAGTCCAGCACCCGCCCCCTTCATGTTTCTTCATGTCCTTCATGGTAAAAAACACTTAGGTTCATACGCTCTGGCCAGTGAGCCAATCTTCATAGGTCATTGGGGCGCGTTTAGCGATGGATTCAGTGACCAAAGCCCGGATTTGGCGCCAGATCCCCTCGTGCCCAACGTCTACCGGGTGAAGGGAAATCCGGATCAGACCATGGCTGCTGAGCCGCTGGAAAAGCCACTGGTTCCACACACGGCTCGCACCCCGGCGCCAGGCACTGCGCACGCTCCATACCAAGGATTGGGAAGCGAAAACCCGGTTGCTAACGAAATCCGAGATCGACCCCAAACGCGTGGTGTAAGTGCAGCCAGATTCCCGCAATGCCTCCTCCGCAGGGGCGCTCAGCAGCCACGCGGGCGCGATGAAGCCCTTCGGCGCCAAGCCTAGTTGAGCGAAATCCTCTTGGGCACGGCGATAAAGCGACTGTGCGTCTTGCTTGCCAAGATCAAACCACTCGCCCTCATCCGCCGTATAAATCCGGGTCGTCAATTTCTGCAACAGCGACTCCCGGGGCTGCCGCTGGCGTTGATGATAGTACCCGTGGATGACGACTTCATGCCCTTGCCGGGAGCGTTCACACAGCCACTGGCAAAAGCCTGGATCCTGCAGGAAATGGCCGCCGTGATGGTGGTCGGGGATGACCAGCAACGAGCAGCGGGGAACCCCGAGCGCCCGCAGCTGCTCTAGGATCTCAGTGCACGGCTTCTGGGTCCGCGGCGAAACATCGTGCAAGGAAACCACCAGGGCGGGCCCGTTCATTCTAAAAACGGCGGCCGAATCTCACCACAGAGTGCAGTCTTTCTAGCCTCATAGAACGCATAGAACGCAAAGGCCTTCCGGCCGCAAGCACTCCTTCTGTGTTCTCTGCGTTCTTTGAGGCCAGCCCCTATGCCGTCCCCCCGCACCCGGACCCCTGCCAAGGCAGGCAGTCTTTCTAGCCTCATAGAACGCATAGAACGCAAAGGCCTTCCGGCCGCCAGCACTCCTTCTGTGTTCTCTGCGTTCTTTGAGGCCAACCCCTATACCGTCCCCCCGCACCCGGACCCCTGCCAAGGCAGGCAGTCTTTCTAGCCTCATAGAACGCATAGAACGCAAAGGCAGGCCGCCAGCACTCCTTCTGTGTTCTCTGCGTTCTTTGAGGCCAGCCCCTATGCCGTCCCCCCGCACCCGGAAATACACAGAGTCTCACCGGAGATTTCCCCATTCTGTGGTTAACTCCCCTCACTCTGTGGTGAAATTCGAGCGCCGTTTTCAGGTTCATTCCTTTTTCCGGGACACCGCCGCCCAGTGCACCCCGACAAGACCCAGACACACCCAGGCCAGCCAATCCCCGTACCGGCAGTAAATGGTAAACTTGCCCGCCTTCGGGACCGCGACGTCCCGGGTGGCGAAGCCGCTGGTAAACGGCTTGAGCTCCCAGCGGTCGACCACGCCTACGGCCGACACCGAGGCAGTGATTCCGGTATTGGTACAACGCACCAGGGGCCGCCGCATCTCAACGGCCCGAAATACCGAATTTGCAAAATGCTGTTCAGCGCCGGCCGTCTCCAGGAACCACCCATCATTGGTGAGATTGACCAGAAGTTGCGCCCCATTGAGCACAAACTTGCGGGTCAGATCCCCGAGCGTGTCCTCAAAACAAATGAGCGGCGAGATCCGCACGGGCGAGGTTCCCAAGCTCATGACCGTGAACTCCTGGCCCGGCGTGAAGTCCGAGGGCACCAATTCTCCGGCGACCATTGCAAACAGTGGGAAGCTGCGGCGCAGCGGCATGTACTCCCCGAAGGGCACCAGATGCATCTTACGATAGGTCTGAATCTCCTGGCCGCCATCGCTGAGCAACGTGGCCGTATTAAACTCGGTTCCGTGCTCCAGATCCGATTCCGTGCTGCCGATGAGCAGGTCAAACTTGCCGCTAGCCGCTTGCTCCATGACAAAACGATAGTTCGCTTCATCCGTGTACATTCCCCTGGGCGTGGCCGCTTCCGGCCACAGGATCAACTGCGGTTGGGTACTGGCCGCCAGTGCCGTCAATGTCTGCAACGTGCGAAAGATTGCGTCTTCGGTCTGACCCGAGAACTTTTCGTTCTGCGCGATATTAGGCTGGATGGCTGCGATCCTGATGGTGGTTGAAGGCTGGTTGGGAGCGGCCATGAGTTGGCGGACACCGTAAGCAAAGACGCCGGCCACGAGGGCCATCGTGAGGCTGAACTCCCAGCGGATGCGTTTGAGGAACACGGGCCCGAGTTCCGCCAGGATCCGGCGCACGATGATGACGGCCATCAGGTTACAAAAGGCCACCAGGAACGAGAGCCCGAGCACACCGCTGACATCGGCAATTTGGATCATCGCCAACTCGCGGTGCAGGGCCACACCTAAGCCGTTCCATCCGAACCCGCTAAAGAGCCAACCGCGGACCCACTCCTGGACGACCCAACCGCTGGCACCTATCAACCCCATCATGAGGTTCCGTCCCGAATGCAGAAAATCCGAAGCGTTGCCATTGGCTAAACGCCCAATCCACCAGGCCCAGAAAGCGAGATAGAGCCCGAGGTAAAGGGAAAGTAACAAGGGCAGCCCATAGAGCCAAACCGCCTGGAACAAGACTCCCAGCGAGCCCAGCCAATAGAAGGTCATCGTGAAGAACACGATACCGGCTACATACCCCATCAAAGCCTTGCGTAGACGGGGGCGTTTGCCCGGGGCCGAAAACCACACGGCACAGATGAGCGGGGTAAGCGCAATCCAGGAGAGGCCCCCGAGCTTCCACGGGGAGTAACAGGAGGCCAGCATCGCCCCGCTTAGGGCGCTCGCCAACCAAGGCCAGAGTTTGGTTACCCACCCAGGAACGGCTGGGAGCGCCTGTCCCTCTTGGCCGCGCGGGGCTTGGAAAGTCTCGGCCATCGAACCTACTCGCGACGCACCCGTTTGCTCTTGGTCGGGGTCTGGGTCGGCTCCAGGGCTTCCTTCAGATCGCGCGCATACCCGCTATTGATCTGGAAATGCCCGCGCTCGAAGTCCTCGAGACTCTGGATGGAGACTCGATCACAGCTCACGAACCCCACCGAGATGAGTCCATTGATGGTGCTGATCACCGCATCGGCCCCCAGCTTCCCAAGACTCTCCATCAATGTCTTCCCGCTGATCTCGGTCCCGGAGAACCCGAGAGCTTTGATGATGCTCGTTTCCGCTCCATCCAAGTTTATATAAGCCATAGATTTTAAGAACTTTTAACCACGAAATACGCGAAACACACGAAATTGGAAAAAAGCCACGGAAACCAAGAAATAGGTCCTCCCTCCTAAACCCCCTTTTGTGTATTTCGTGTCTTTCGTGGTTAAAAAATGTCTATGTATCCGCAGATAATGGGCAGATTGACGCAGATAGGAATCTTTCGAGGTTGGTGCTCCGGAAGCCTCAGAGTCTAGAGCATCTGCGGTAATCTGCGTAATCTGCGGATAAATACTCGAAACCGCCATAAATTCTATGCGCGAGGCGTTGCGAGACGGGTTTCGATGTCCGCCTGGATCCATTTCCAAAGCCCTTCAATCCCCGCATACACGGTGGTCTGGGCTTCGGCCAATTCTTGCCCGCTGAATCGATGGCCTGGCTCGGGCACCCGGTTCCCAAACATATAAAATTTGATCTTCGGCTCCGTGCCGGACGGACGAATCGCAAACCGGCTGCCGTCGGCCAGATCGATCATCAACATCTTTTCCTTCGGAATCTTGTCCCCTTCGATATCCACGAAATCATCTTTAGCGAAGTTCCGGGTGCGCGCAACGGCAACGCCATTCGCCTGGAGCGGGGGCTGGGAAGCATACGAGTCCACCAACTGCTGGATCTTGGCGGCGCCCTCTGCCCCTTCGAAGGTGAGGTTCCCGTTCTTTTCCAAATAAAATCCGTACTCGGCGTACACCTCGTCCATGAGTTCGCCCAGCGTGAAGCCGCGCGATTTGGCGTAGGCCGCCACTTCGGCAAATACGACCACGGAGCCGTTGCCATCCTTGTCGCGAACCGAGTCCGAGGCACTGTACCCGTAGCTTTCCTCGCCTCCGCAGACGTAGTAGCTCGAATGCTCCAGCCGCAGCTGGCGGGTCACGCTCTCGGACAAAGTGCCGTACACCGCCCGCTCCTGAAGCGGCAGCGCTGCCTCGTATTTGCCCAGCTTCTCGCCGATGTATTTGAAGCCCGTTAACGTTTCCACACAACGCAACCCGTGCCGAGCGGCGATGGCCTTCTGCAAATCGGTGGTCACCAGGGTTTTAATCAACACGCAACTGCTGGCGTTCCCGGGCGTGATCACCCCCTGCCCGATCAACGTTTTGACCCGGTAATAGGCCATCAACGAGCCAATCTGGTTGCCGCTGAAGAGTTCCATCTCGCCAGCCCGGTTCCGGGCGGCAACTCCCATGCGATCGCAATCGGGATCGGTCGCCATCACCAAGTCCGCCCCGTGGGCTGCCGCCAACTCGATCGCCATACGCAAGGCTTCGGCGTTTTCCGGGTTGGGCGACTTGACCGTTGGGAAGCGCCCATCGGCGATGTCCTGCTCGGGCACGGTCGAGTAGCGGAACCCGAGGCGCTCGAGCATGGGCCGCACAATCGTGCCTCCAGTTCCATGGATGGAAGTGAAGACAATCTTGAGCTCTTTGGTGCGCTCGACCATCCCGGGATCCAGGATCAAGCTTTGCAACCGGGCCATATAGGCTTCATCGGCTTCGGCCCCCAACACCGTGATGACGCCGCGCTCGCTAGCCGGCACCGCTTCGTAAGCCTCGGATTCGATGGCGTTGACCTTGGCAATAATCGCTCCTGCATGCGGCTCAACCACCTGGGCGCCGTCCCCAAAATACACCTTGTACCCGTTGTCATGGGGCGGGTTGTGACTGGCGGTAATGACAATGCCGCCCTGGGCATTTTGCTCACGCACAGTAAAACTGAGCTGCGGGGTCGAACGCGGGCCTTCAAACAAGCACACGTCGCAGCCGTTCTCGGTAGCCACCCGCGCCGTTAGTTCGGCGAATTCGCGTGAGAAAAATCGCGTATCATGAGCCACCACGATTTTGGGCCGCTGCTGGAGCCCGGCCTTGGCCGCCCATTCTTTGATATACGCGACGAGGCCCTGGGTGGCGCGACTCACGTTGAACCAGTTCATGGCATTGGTGCCAGTACAAGGGGACTCGGGCCGTCCCAACGCTTGAGGCTGGCCCTGTTCAGCTCTCGTGACCACCTTCCCGATGGTACGCCCGCGCAATCCCCCGGTCCCGAAGGCCAACGTGCGGTAGAACCGATCATTAAGCTCGGCCCATGCTTGGCCACTGACCAGCTCATCGATGCTCTGCACGACCACGGGCTCGCTGCTGCGGGCTAGCATCTGCTGGATATTGATGGCGCTGCTTTCCAGAAGGTTACCCTGCTGGATTGCCAACCGGATTTGCGTGGAGAGATCGGTCATAAGAAGCCTCGAACTTTAGTTCCGCCCCAAAAAATTATGAACCACGAAATACGCGAAATACACGAAAAGCTGTTTCGGGCAGATTAGGAACCACGAAACACACGAAACACACGAAATTGAGAAAACAGCTAGGGAAACGGCTTCCACGCTCGCGAACCCCTTTAGTGGATTTCGCGTGGAGACCAAGTGTCTGCCACCTATCACCGGATCGCGATCAAAACGGTGTTCACCCCAGAGGGGAATTAGGGCGCCCCTTCAGGGCTTGGCCGTGGGTGGGGCGAATCCCAGGGCGTTGCCCGCATAAGCGCTAACCCCCTGGAACTGAGATTAAGGCGCCCTTTCAGGGCTCCGCCGTCTGTGGGGCCGCATCCCAGGGCGTTGCCCTATAAGCGCTAACCCCCCGGGACTGAGATTAGGCCGCCCTGGCAGGGCTTTGCCGTCGGTGAATGCGCAACCCAGGGCGTTG
>JAYVTN010000278.1:0-2511 GCA_043788785.1 Spartobacteria bacterium
TGGGTCAGCTTCTCAATAGGCGGGGTACGCGAGAGATGCTGGCTCATGACCTGTGCCGTAGAACCCGAGAACGGCGTAGTTCCCGAAAGCATGAACCAGAGCGTGACCCCTAGGGAATAGATGTCCGAGCGCACATCGATGTCGCCTTCCTCGAGTTGCTCCGGGCTGGCAAAGAGCGGGGTGCCTACAAAGCCGCCGCTGGAAAGCGTGGCGGCATCTTCCTCGCCTTCTCCGGGCAGATAGCTTTTGGCCAAGCCGAAATCGATGACCTTGACACAGAGTTCGTCGTCCTCGCGCACGAGCATGAGATTGGCCGGCTTGATGTCCCGGTGCACCAAGCCATGAGGCTGGGCAGCATTGAGCGCGCGGGCGACCTGATCGGCAATCTGGAGAGCCAGTAGAGACTCCATCGGCCCTTGGCGCTTGATCAAGGAATCCAGGGTCTCCCCGTCGATGAATTCCATCGCGTAGAAGTAAGCGTCCCCGTCGATGCCCAGATGGAAGACTGAGGCGACATGGCGGTGGCGCAATTTGGCCGCCGACCGGGCCTCGCGGATGAACCGTTGCCGCGCGACTTCGCTATTGAGGTAGGTGCCATTGATGACCTTGAGGGCCACCGGGATCCGCAAACTTTTGTCAAACGCCTTGTAGGTGATCCCCATCGCCCCGCGACCCAACTCGAAGATAGTCCCGTCTTCACGGGTTAAGACCTCATAGTGATCAAAGGTGAGCGTCGCTTCGGACATCGCGCCCAAAATGGATGCAACCCTCCGGAAGAAAAAGCTAAAAGCGGAAAGCTAAAACGCGGTCGCGCGTAACGGAGAAAAGCGAAGTGGGATGTGGCGGCGGATGTGGGAAGTGAGATTGCAATTCGCTTCCCGCTCATCCATCCACGGAGCGGGAATGCCTAAGAACGGCACTCGCCACCCGAAAAACGCCGGTTCCGAGTCTAAGTTCTAAGAAACCCGTGCGCTGACGGAATACGGTGGGTCAGGAAGAAAAAGCTAAAATCGGCCGGAGAGCTAAAAGCTAAAACGCTGTTGGAGCGCAACCGGAAGCCCCGATCTCCGGTCCAGAGGCAGAAGGCGCGCCTGCGGGTCGTTTTTGGGTCCATACTGTCCATTGGGTCCATGAGGTCCATAGAGAGCGCCAGTCGTTGGAAAGGACATAAGGGACCTAAAGGACCAAAGGGACCTAAGCGTTGAAATCTCGGTCGGGCCCGTGTGTACTCGCCGCCCATGGGAGCCAAACTTCACGTTCAACCAGCGCAATTGGATGCCTTCGAGGTGGGGATAGGGAACACGGCGACCATCGGGCGGACCCGCGAAAATACGGTTTGCCTGAGTTTTAGCCCTTTGGTTTCGCGCCAACACGCCATCATCCGCTGCCATAACGGGTATCAATACCAGATCATCGACTTGGGAAGCCGCAACGGGACATTCGTAAACGACCAGCGGGTCGTGGTGCCTGTGACTTTGAAGGATGGCGCTTTGATCAAGATCGCCAATAACCTGATCACCTTCCGGGAAGCCCCTGAAGAGGCCGCAGCCGGGGAGGCCACTCTTGGAGGCACCATGGATGGGGGCGCCGTTCACTCCAGGCCGGTCGCCCTTCTGGTGTGCGATATCCGGGGCTTTAGCACGCGGTCGGAATCCACCGAGAGCAGCGTTTTAGCCCAGTTGCTGGGAGCCTGGTTCCGGGAGATTGGCAATCTGGTGGCGGCCACCGGCGGCACCATCGACAAGTTCATTGGCGACGCAATCCTGGCATATTGGGGAGCCACTCAGGACGGCCCCCAGGACTGCGGGGCGGCTTACGATTGCGCCCAGAAGATCATGGCCTGTGCTGCGGGCCGGACTTGGCCGAACGGCGATCCATTCCGGGTAGCCGTTTCCATGCATTACGGCCGGGTGACCTGCAGCAATATCGGAGTCGCGGCGGAACGGGATGCCACGATCATCGGTGATGCGGTCAACACCGTGTTCCGGTTAGAGGCCGTAGCCAAAGAGGTCGCACGGGCGCTGGTGGCATCCGGAGATCTGGTTGCTCATTTGGCGAGCAAGGAAGGATTCGAAGATTTCGGCGAACGCGCACTCAAAGGCAAAGCGCAGATGGTGCGTGTGATGGGGATTGGGAAGGTCGACTAGAGGGGTGCTCTGAGCACCCCCTGATAAGGTGGCAGCCAGTGGCAGACACTTGGTCCTGCGACAGACGGCGGCTCTGTGGCAGACGGCGGCTCTGATGTGGGATGGGCCCGGCCGCGCTCTTATTCTAAGATCGGCAGTTGGGAGGCGAGTTTAGCTTTAGCAGGCCAGGAGGCAGATAGGCGACACAGGAAGGCGAGTTGAGCGGAGAGCGGGGCGGCGGGCAGATCGGGAGGGGAACCCTCGCGAGCGGGACGGTCCGAGTGACCTGATCCGGGTCTGGCCACACCGGGCCACCCAACAAAACCCGGCCCCCACCCCCGACCCGACGGGCCCCACCCCCCCTGATAAAGTGGCAGACACTTGG
>JAYVTN010000279.1:0-3605 GCA_043788785.1 Spartobacteria bacterium
GCCGCGTTGTGGCCTTCACCGTAGCCGGCCGTCAGAATCAGGATCATGCAGGGTACCTCACTTGGAGTTCGTAAAACTACGGGGATCGCGTTTCGGAGTAAACTACCGGCTCGTGAATTTCGTGTGACCACCATGGCAGATTGCCCTTTGCAGTTTCAGCCCCGCCCAAGTAGAATTGAGGCGCTCCCCATGAACCTCAAAAAAAACGCTGCGTTCACCCTGATCGAATTGCTGGTTGTAATCGTTATCATTGCGATTCTTGCCGGCATCGCCCTGCCTGTCTTTTCCAAAGCTTTGGAGAAGGCGCGTGCGACTACTTGTGCGGCCAATCTCAAGCAGTTAGGCGTGGGAATGGTGGCCTATCTGGGGGATAACGATGACCAGATGTTCCCCCTAACGGGTGCCTCCTGGCCAGTTACCCTGCACGACAAGTACGTTCCGGACTGGAAGGTATTCCGCACCCCCTTCGACGTGGTCAACTCCGCGCGTCCGGTACGGACGGTGGTGCCCAATGTGCCCGTCAGCTACGGAGTCAACCTCAACACGTTTAGCCAGAACGCCTCGAAGTTTGCCTCGCCTTCCCAGTTGGTGATCATGGCCGCCTCGATGGCACCGGGCAAAACCATCAGTTTCCAAGGCACCTCGGAATCCAACCCGGCCCTTCAGATGCCCTCCAGCACCACCAATCAAGGCACTCATCTTAACCGTAGCCAAATCAATGCACTATTCGCCGACTCCCACGTCGCGCCGATGGTTTGGCGGCAGTTTGCCGAAGCCGCCTCGCCCGAAGGCCTCCAGCGCTGGTATCCCAACGGCATCGGGCCCACCCAATAGATTTGCGTTCAGGCAGTAAAATTGCGGTCCAGGTCGATAGAGGCCTCCAACATTCGCCGGTAACGAGACCGGGGGATCTCAACGGTGCCAAAGGTTTTGAGGTGGGGAGTACTCCACTGGGTGTCCAGAAGACCAAAGCCGTTGCGGTGCAAGCGCTCGATGAGGCCATGAAGGGCTACTTTGGAAGCATCGGTGACTTCGTGGAACATGGATTCGCCGAAGAAGGCACCCCCGATAGCAACCCCATAAAGCCCCCCGGCCAGATGGTCTCCCATCCAAGCTTCCACCGAATGCGCCCAGCCCAACCGATGGAGGTTGAAGAAGCTGGCCACGATTTCCTCACTAATCCAAGTCTGGTCGCGTCGGGCGCAGGCTCGCATCACCCTCTCGAATGCGGTATTGATGCGCACCTCGAACACCTGTTTTTTCAAAGTGCGCTTGAGCCCATGGGGCACATGGAAATCCTGGATGGGAATGATGGCCCGGGGATCGGGAGAAAACCAGCCGATCTCCCCATCTTCCAACGCCATGGGGAACACCGAGCTGCGGTAAGCATGAACAAGCAATTCGGCGGATATCATCGGCTCAAAAAGAGGTTATCGTGGATGGCCATCAGTGAAAAACCAAAATACGTTACATCTTGGCCTATCGGCGCAAAGGCCGGCGATGGCCTCCTGATAGAGGGCTGGGCGGGTAATTCCTAACCAGTCGTCCTTGCAAGCCAGGGAGCGGCCCATTATCACCTCGGCAATGAAATCCATTCCCGCCTTGTTGATTGCAGCCATAGGGGCCCTAGCCTTGGGCGGCTGCGAAAGCGATGTTCCCCCTTCCCGGGAAACTGCCAACAAGCTCCAGCGTGGCCTTTCGGGTCGGGGCACCGTTTATCAACCCGATCGCTCCAATGACCCCATGATTCGCGAACAATCCCGCGTAGGAAATTAAAAATGGCAGACCAATCTTTCTCCAAAATCGTCATACTCGATTTTGGTTCCCAATACACCCAAGTCATCGCCCGGAGGGTTCGCGAGTGCCAAGTGTACTCCATAATTCTGCGCCATGACACTCCGGCCTCGGAGATTAAGGCCCTCGGTGCCAAAGGCTTAATCCTCAGCGGAGGGCCCGCCAGCGTTTACTCCAAGGGCGCGCCGCAAGTGGATCGGGCTGTTTTCGACCTCGGTCTTCCCGTGTTGGGCATCTGCTACGGAATGCAGCTCATGGGTCATAACCTGGGCGGCAAGGTGGAGCACTCCGAACGGCGCGAATACGGCTCCGGCGTTCTCAAGGTGCTTGAAAGTGAGTGCCCGCTTTTCAAGGGCTTGGGCAAATCCATCGAGATCTGGAATAGCCACGGCGACAAGCTAACCAAACTGCCCCGCGGTTTCCGGACGGCTGCCAAGACCGACAACAGCGAATTTGCCGCGATCGAGCACCCAAAAAAACGCTTTTACGGGCTGCAATTCCACCCCGAGGTCGTCCACACCCCCCGGGGTAAGGAGATCATCCAGAATTTCGTCTACGCGATTTGCAAAGCCGAGAAGGACTGGACCATGGGGTCGTTTATTGATCAAACCTGTGAGGAAATCCGCCAACAGGTGGGCTCCGATCACGTGGTGCTCGGTTTGAGCGGCGGGGTCGATTCCAGCGTGGCTGCCGCCCTGCTTCACAAGGCCATCGGCGATCAATTGACCTGCGTTTTCGTCAACAACGGCCTGCTGCGCGCCCAAGAAGCGGAAAACGTCCAGCGCGTATTCGGGGACAACTTCCAGATCAAACTCAAGTACGTGGACGCCACGACCCGGTTCCTGAAAAAACTCAAAGGGGTGACCGATCCCGAGCGCAAACGCAAGATCATCGGCGTTGAGTTCGTGCGCGTTTTTGAAGATGCCACCAAGTCGGTCACCAGAGGCTCCAAGAGCCGTTTCAAGTTCCTCGCCCAAGGCACCTTGTACCCGGATGTGATCGAATCGGTGGCCATCGGCGGGAACCCTGCGGCTCTCATCAAGAGCCATCACAATGTGGGAGGCCTCCCCAAGAACATGAAGTTCAAGCTGGTTGAACCTCTTCGGCAACTCTTCAAGGATGAAGTGCGGCTGGTAGGTGCCCAGCTGGGGCTGCCGTCCGAAATCGTCCAGCGTCAACCCTTCCCGGGTCCCGGTTTGGCCGTGCGTATTCTCGGGGAGATCACCCGGGAACGGCTTCGCATCCTACGGGAGGCCGACACGGTGGTGGTCAGCGAGATGAAGTCGACTGGGTGGTACTACAAAGTGTGGCAGAGTTTCGCCGTGATGCTCCCCATCCGCAGCGTGGGAGTCATGGGCGATGAACGCACCTACGACAATACCATCGCATTGAGGATCGTGGAGAGCCAGGACGGGATGACTGCCGATTGGGTACGCGTGCCATACGATATCCTGGCCCGGATCTCTTCGCGGATTATCAACGAAGTCAAAGGGGTCAACCGGGTGTGTTACGACATCAGCAGCAAGCCGCCGGCAACCATCGAATGGGAGTAGGCAGCGAACGCCGCCCGCCCGGGTGACGGCCTGTTGGTCCACACATGAACCCCACCATCCTCATAGTGGATGACGAGAAGCACACCCGCGAGGGGCTGCGTGCTGCCATGGAAGACAGTTTTGAGGTCTACGTGGCTGCCGATATCCAAGGGGCCCTCAACATCCTGGAAGCCGACAGCGTCGACCTGGTGCTTACCGACCTGCGGCTGGGCGGAGATGACGGCATGCAACTCATCGACAAGGTGCTGGCGCGGCCCC